>CAZVXJ010000030.1:0-17154 GCA_964631675.1 uncultured Alphaproteobacteria bacterium | reverse complement strand
ATCGTCGACCCGCAGACACTGTCCGAAAATGAGATCAACCGGCTCGCGCAGCAGCTGTTCCTGCACCGGCAGCGTAAAGGTGTGACGATGAAGGGCGCTCTGGCGATGGTAAAAGATCCAAACTATCTCGCCGCAATGATGCTGCGGGAAAACAGTGCGCAGGCCCTGGTGGGCGGGGTGGCACAGCACTATTCCGAGATGGTACGGGCGGCACTGCAATTGCTTCCCAAGAAACCCGGCGTCAATCTCGTGTCGACGCTGATGTGCCTTGTGTTCAAGAACCGCAATTACTATCTGGCCGATGTGGGAGTCAACGTCGAAGAGAATTCTGCTGAAGAGCTGGCGGAAGTAGCGATCCTTGCCGCAGACACTGTGCGTAAGAATTTCATGACGGTGCCGCGCGTGGCCATGCTGAGTTTTTCGAATTTCGGCAGCGTACAACATCCGCTGGCAAAGAAAATTGCACGAGCCGTGCAGATCGTCCGCGAACACCGGCCCGACATTATCATCGACGGTGAAATGCGCGCGAGCACCGCAGTGTCCGAGAAACTGCTGAAAACCACCTTCTCGTTCTGTGCGCTGAATGGTGAGCCGGCAAATACACTCATTTTCCCCAGCATGACAAGCGGAAATATCGCCTCAAAGCTCTTGACCGAGCTGGGAGGAGCGACTGCTATCGGACCCATCCTGATGGGAATGGCAAAGTCCGTGCACATACTCGAGCGCGATTGCCCGGTCGGGGATATCGTGCAGATGGCTGCCTATGCCTCGGTGGATGCAAGAGAGTAGCCGGCAAGCCGGAAAATTCATCTGAATTGAACCACCCCTAATTTCTGCGTACGCTTGTTATGACAAGAGCCCCTTTCGGGGCTCTTGTCGCATTTGGAAGTGACGGCTATCGTCAAACGGATCTGCTTTCGAATTCTGCAATCAGTGCCAGTGCATCTGTTGAAGTACGGGAATTACACAACTGCTCCGTCATTTTGCGATCTCTCGACAGAGCCGCGACACTGCTCATGATCCTGAGATATTTTGTGGATCTCACCGGAGGATAGAGAGCCATGAAAATGAGGTGTATAGGGATTTTTGACTGGACATCACTCACACCATAGCGGGCAATTCCCAGCGCACAGATAATGCGGTCGATACCGGGAATACTCGCATGCGGCACGGCAACTCCTTCGTCCAAGAATGATGACATTTCCCGCTCGCGCTCACGGATTCGTCGGAGTCCCTCAGCCAGGTCAAGTTGCGAATTTTCACCCGCAATCGCCGCACCAAGCTCCGTTAAGGCTTCAGTCTTGGTGACGGGGCTACTCCAGATAACAATCGAATGCGGAGAAAGCTGCCCCGAGAGTCCTGGCTTATTCGTGTCAGACATATTGATTGGATTCGTGGATGCTGAGGCTCTGAGTCGTGCTCAAACGCCTCATCGATTCTTAAGCAGTTCCAACACCTTGTCCAGACGATCATAGGATTCGCTTGCACCAGCCTCCATTCCGGAACTGGCCATCCCGTCTCGGTCCTCCTTCGACTTGAACATTATTCGGATTGTCATCCGGGTAATCCCTCCATGTTCTTCAAGTGTCAGGGTCTCCGTTGAGATGTGTCCCGCCATTGGTTCAAACTCGAAGGTTTGGACGATTCTGCTGGGCGGCACGACTTCCAGATACTCGCCATTAAAGGCATACTCGTTTCCGTCCGGGTCCCGCTGAACAAATCGCCATTTTCCGCCAGGCCGAACGTCCATTCGAATTACGAGAGTTGTGAGAAATGCCGGTCCCCACCAATTGGGAATCAGTGTGGGATCAGTTAGGGCGCGGAAGACAAGTTCTCGGGGCGCATCGAAATTACGCGTCAACACGACTTCGCGATCGCTTGGCAGCGACACGTTCAGTTTTCCGCTGAGCGGAGCAAGCTTGGGTTGGGTCATGGTCTGTTCCTTTGTCTTATCCTTATAATGTAAGTAGGGTAATCAACTTTGTTGTTCAACAAACCCGGCCAGGCGTTCCAAGGTCTGATGAGAGACCATTTCGCCGTACCCACGCATCGCATGGCTTTCGGTTTCACTCATTGCGGTCACCATGCTTTTCCTCTTTGAATTTCATTTCATTCAAGAAAATTTCGAGCCGGTCAAGCCGCTCTTCCCAATGACGGCGATACTGTTCGATCCAGTGCGCGGCATCTTTCAGCGGTGCCGCATCAAGTTTGCAGGGTCTCCACTGTCGATCGCGACTGCGGGAAATCAGTCCCGCCCGTTCGAGGACCTTCAGGTGCTTGGTCACGGCTGGACCCGTCATGCGAAACGGCCTTGCGAGGTCGGTCACCGAGGCCTCCCCAGCCGTCAATCTGGCAAGAATCGCTCGCCGGGTCGGATCTGCAAGTGCAGAAAATGTTTCACTTAGCTGGTCGTTCGCCATTTATTGTACCAATCAGTTATTTAACCTATAAGTAATATAATGATTAAAGATCGATTTGTCAAGGGCTCCGACGCCAGCAAGACAAAAATGAACTCTCTCTCCCAAAGCACGCCCGAGCTGTTTGCAAACAAAAGTGTTTGCTCGAGTCGCCATCCAGCTAATCCGGAAATGCATCTTGTGCGATACAACTCCGGCCGATTTCATTGAACTGACCCTTAAGTGGAAACTTAGTTTTTTTTGGAACCATGTTGCGAACCTTGACAACGCCGGAGATCGAGCGTAACTTAACAGGTACTTGGCTTAACGACAATGGCTATCTTGGTACGGAGACTAATACTCATGAAAACTTACAATTCTGTTCTATTGTTTGCGACTGCGGCAATGCTCATCTTATTGATAGGGAGTTCCGGGTACGCACGCACTGACAGCAGACCGCTGCAAACACCGGCCACTTATTGCGATCAAACCGGATATGCAATCTATGATGGCGGCAATCAAGTATTGGACACTCGCACCGGTCGAATTCAGGCCGTCGGCCTCATGTCTGAGGGACCGTATCCAGGAAAACCGGATGACGCGGCGCGTGCATTTCTGTTTGCGCACCAGCAGTGGCTAGGTATGGAACCTTCAGCTAAGAATCTGCGCGTGGAGCGAGTCGCGGAGTCGGTGATGGGATACCACGTGACTTTTGTTCGCATCGTGGATAATGTTCCGGTCTATCCGGGAACCGTCGTCGTAACCATTGATACCGGTGGATATGTGAAGTTCTATTTCTCCGGCCTAACGTTGTGGACGGAGTCGGTTGATGTGATGACGCAGGTATCGTCCGAGGTTGCGGAAGAAATCGCTCTCCATTACCTCGGTGCCAGCGGCAAGCCGACATCGAAAGCTCGCATGGAGCTCGTAGTTTGGGCCGGTGACAATTCGGATTTTTCACCCTGCTGGAAGTATCGCACATCCTATGAAGAGCCATTCGGCGATTGGGAGATTCTGGTCGACGCGCGCGATGGCAGGATACGCCGCTGCCTGAATCGAATGCAAACCGTTAACGGCAGCGGACTGGTTTTTCGCCCCGATCCATGCAGCTCTTCTGGCAATGCCTATGGAACTGCCGGATACGTGGACAATAACGACGTCGAAACACCGCAGGTGACTGCGCAAAAAGTATCTGTGACACTGCTTGACATTAGTGTGTCCGGTGCGCCCGCTGTGTATTTTCTTGCCGGACCCTGGTGTACTATTGCGAACATGGAAGCCCCGAACGGAACCCCTGTCACGTCACCGACACCTACTTTCAATTTTACGCGCACCGATCAGGGATTCGAAGATGTCATGTGCTACTATTATATTGATGCCGCCCAAAGGTATTTGCAGTCACTGGGCTTCAACAATATTCAGCACCAATCCTTCCCGGTCGATCCGCACGGTGTAAGCGGCCAGCAATATGCCTACTACAACTCCAACGGCAACTATATCGCGTGCGGCGAAGGATATGTTGACGGCAACAACAATCCCACTGCATGCGTCGACATTGCAGAAGATGGCGAACTTCTCTGGCATGAATACGGGCATGCCATACATGCGGATCAAATTCCGGGGTGGGGTGGAGCCGGTGATGAAGACGCGATCGGAGAAGGATTCTCCGACTACTGGGGTGCATCCTATGGCCGTTCGCTCACTCCCTTCTTTAACACGGAGATTCTCAATTGGGGTGCCCACGCATGTGTCGGCACGGCTGGAATCTTGCCTAACTTTCACTATCCGGAGGATGCAGGCCATCCTGATCCCCATGTTTCGGGCCGCATTTGGACACAGGCGCTCTATGAATCCGAAGTTGCCTCGAACCGTACCGCAATCAACCGGTCCGTCATTCAGAGCCACTTTCTCTACGGCTCTCCCATGACCATGCCTGCCGCCGCACTGGCGCTGCTCACTGCGGATCTCGCGCTCTATCAAGGCGGCTACGCGCACGCAATTTCTGACGCATGTGTACCACGTGGTATACTAAGCCGGCCGGGAAATGACGTTTGTCCCGGCTACGGCATCACCAGCCTACCGTTTTCCAATGTTACCAGCACCGCTACAGCGGACAACAATTATGCAAACTGTGCGGGAACCACGTCGCCCGACATCGTGTACACGCTGAGGCTTGCCTGTCCTTATTTTGTCACCGTCAGCCTCTGCGGCGCACATCCAGATGGCAGCTACGACACCGGTCTGGAGATCCGTACCGGCGGCAGTTGTCCGGGCAGCACGATGATGCTGTGCAGTGACGATGCTTGTGGAGCCGGCAACCGCCAAAGCACACTGCAATTCGTTGCCGCGGCTAGTACGGATTATTACATCATCGTGCATGGCTACTCGACTTATGCCGGACCCGTGGTAGTGAATGTGACGGGAAGCCCATTCGTAGTCGCTCCACCGAACGACGTCTGTCCCGGCACAGCCATCACCAGCCTGCCCTATATAGACTATGGCAGCACCTGCTCCGCAAACAATAACTACAATGGGTGCATTGGCGGCACGTCCGCCGATGTGGTCTATTCGATGGAGCTGACTTCTTGCCAGACAGTCACCGTGTCTCTCTGCGATGCAAACTATGACACCGGACTTGAAGTTCGCACGGGCGTGTCCTGCCCGGGGGACATTCCGGTTGCATGCAATGATGATTTCTGCGCATTAAGCAGCCAAGTGCAGTTTAGTGCCACGGCCTACCAGCCGTACTACATCCTTGTACACGGATACTCCGCGGGCTCGCGTGGCAATTTTACGCTGAATGCATCCGGTGTTCCATTCGTGGCCGGAAATGACTCCTGTCCGGGAGCCTTGATTGTCACTTTGCCATATAGTGATGCCGGCAATACCTACTGCAGTACGAACGACTGGCCAAAGTGCGGTGTCAACAGCACCCGCGATGTGGTCTATCGCTACACCTCACAGAGTTGCCAGACTCTTTCCGCGTCGCTCTGCGGATCGGTGTTTGACACAGAAATAGAGGTTCGTCGTGGTGGAAGCTGTCCGGGTGCAGTTTCGGTCGGATGCAACGACGACTTCTGCGGTTTGCAGAGTTTTCTTCAATTTCCCGCCACGGAGGGCGAAGTCTATTATTTCCTTGTCCACGGTTACGGCGCGGATGCCGGAGGTTATCTGTTTCAGCTCTCCGCCACGCCGGGCGGAATGCAGACAAACGACGTCTGTGCCGGAGCGACGCCGATTCTGTCCTTGCCCTACCAGGACTATGGCAGCACAAATTGTGCAACGAACAGTCGAGCCAATTGCGTGGGCATGAATAGCCCGGAAGTATTTTACCGCCTGAACGTCGAAACCTGTACAGATGTTATGGCGAGACTCTGTTATTCTTATTATGACACAGGGCTGGAAGTTCGCACCGGGGGTGCCTGTCCCGGATCAACTTTCGTCACTTGCAACGATGACAATCTCGGCTGTAATCCTGAAGGATCGCTGCAGAGTATAGCGCAGTTTCGAGCCATCGCTGGAATGGACTATTTCCTGATCATTCATGGATTCAGTTCACTATCCGGTGTCTATATTCTCGATGTAGTTGGCTCAACATGCACACCGGAGTCATTGGTTGTGCAGCGACAAGGGAATAATGCCTATCTTGACTGGACGCCCGTGAGTTCAACCGGAACCGTTTCCTATCGTGTGTATCGAGCGACAGTTCCTGATGTAGCCACGATCCCCGCAAACCAGATTGCGGTCACAACGAACCCCTTTTATGCCGACCTGAATATCATCCCCAATGAACAGTTGAAGTTCTTCTATGCCGTTACGGCGGACGGTCCCACGCTGGCATTGCAGACGGCGGAGTCCCCTGCCATCAATCCTGCTTTGCAGTCGGCGAAGTTTGTCGATCCCAAAATGACTGAGGCAACGAGGGGGCGGATGATCCCTGCTTACATCGATCCGGCTCAGATCGAGGGACCCAATCTAACAAAACTCCCGGCCCTCGAAGCAAACCACTAAACCAAAGTGTGACGTTGATGACCTGAAGAGTACCAGAGCAAAAATGAAACGAGCCTGCAGGTGTTCGCCTGCAGGCTCGTCATTTTCTGATGCGTTGATAGAACTTGATTTCTATCCCGTGATCGTCAATCTCGTGTCGTCGCAATTGGTTCGAGCGTCACTCACTCCTTATCCACCCCCACAGCACGCCGAGATTGGTGCAGCTGACAGTCCCACGTATCCCCTCCACAAAAGCACGGCGGCTGAAATCACCAGTACCACTTCACCGGCTGAACTTCCGTATCGAGCAAACCGCTGCGGAAGTCTCTGGATCAAACTACCCAGCCCAACCAGAGCAGGAGTGGTGCCCAGTCCAAAGGCTTGCATAATCATCATACTGGTCATCGTCTCTCCGCTCGCGGCGCTTCGTGCCACCATGGCATAAAGCAATCCGCAGGGTAAGACCGCTGCAGCAAATCCAAGTAGAAGCGGAGCTTTCCAGCCTGCTTTCATCGCGGCTCGTGAGATCATCATTGAAACGCGAGCGAGCGGACCTTTGGCCGTCAAACTTCGTACGCGAGCGGCAACGATCACGGCCAGAATGAGACCGGCTCCCACAATGGACACCACGGCAGCGGTTTTCGTCGACACACCCCCACGAACAAACGCCGCACCTGCAAGCCCGGCCAGGATTCCAAGCAAGCTGTAGGACACAAACTTTCCGGCAGCGAACAGAAGCGGGGCCGTGACGCCATTCCCATTCCGAACTGCGCGACATCCCAGCGTGGCCAGCGGACCGCACATGCCGACGCAGTGCAGCGATCCGAGTAGCCCTGCCGCGAAAGCGGTGGTCAGATCAATCATGAGTGCGGTGGATAGCATAGCCGGAAGGATTCGCTTAGCCGTCTACAAAAAAAGGTACTCTGTTTTCAAAGGTCATTCCACCGCGGGAAAGTCTGATGTCTGCCTGCCACGCTCCTGCCTCCAGCGGACGCGGGAGATTCACTACATAAACTCCACCGCCCTGAGAGTGAAGATTGCCGGCCGCAATGTCCAGCCCCGCATTTGAAGGACGATAAAAACCCGCCTGGCCCTGAAGCGAATCACAACGCTCACCCACTGAACTCGTGACGATCAGCACAGCCTGACTCTCGTTGGCAATCACACTCACATTCCACCCCGTGGCAGCGTTAGCCGCCTTTCGCTCCGCCCATTGCTTCAGGTTCGAGCCGTCTTCGTAATAGGATTGGCTCACGAGATCACTGCTCGACCGACCGCAAACTGTTGCAATTCCAAGCATAAAAGCGACAAAAGCTGTCAACGATACAACAATAGCGGTAGGCCAATAGTTTTTTCGCTTTCGCAAGGTCGGTTGATTAGTCATGAATGACCTGTCCGTTTATTTTTCGTCCCCATCGCGTCGCACAGGCCCCAGAAACTTCGCTTCGCGGACATCTGCAACGACGCCATCCACAAGCATTTCGAAATGGATCTCGGTGCTCGAATGAACTATCCGATCACCCGGAAACATGACAAATGCTTCTACTTTGACTCTCTCACCGCTTGCCAGTGTGAACGGAGAACCCGGAATCAGCGTCTCTATCCCTTCAGGACCAATCACATTCAGTGAAATCGTGTGGGGATTCGCTTCAACATTTGTGAGATGAATCTGAAACATGTTTCTCACTTTACCGTCCTCCTGCACGAGATAGGGGGTGCCGGGAGGCCTCACCACTGCAAACTCGATCGATTGTCTGCCGGAAAGTTTTGCACTTAGAAACCCGGTCAGTATCAGCAGCACGACACAGTACAGAATCACGCGCGCGCGCACAAACTTTTTGGACTCCCTTGCCAGACCTGCGGTCGAATCGTAGCGAATTAATCCTCGCGGCCGTTTGATCTTGTCCATCACCATATCGCATGCATCAATGCAGGCAGTACAGTTCACGCACTCAAGCTGCAATCCTTCACGTATGTCAATTCCCGTGGGACAGACTTGAACGCAGCGCTTGCAGTCTATGCAGTCGCCCAACACCGTAAGCTCGCTGGAATTTTTGCGAATCGGCCCGCGAGGTTCGCCACGATGATAGTCATATCCGATGACCAGCGAATGCTTATCGAGCATCACGGCTTGCAGCCGCGCGTAAGGACAGAGAAACGTGCAAAACTGCTCGCGAAACCAGGCAAAATCGAAATACACAAACGCCAGTACCACTACCGCAATAGCCAGTGCTACCGGATGCGTCATATTGCCCGTGAGCATGGCGAAACTCTCCGGACCGCCGATAAAATACCCGGTGAAACTGACTGAAAGAATGGCAGATAGCAGTATGAAGAAAGAGTGCTTCGTTACTTTCTTCGTGTAATACGCATCATTTCGCGGCCCCGCATCCAGCCTTTTGCGCTGACTCGGTGTGCCCTCGATCAGGGTTTCAATCCTGCGAAACACACCGTCCAGATACACCGTCTGCGGGCATCCCCAGCCGCACCACAGTCGCCCAAGTATCGCCGAGAATAGGAACAAAGCAATTGTGGTGATCAGCAAAAAAAGCGCAAGCAGAAAGGCGTCTGTTGCCACAAAGAGCGCGCCAAAAATGTGAAAACGCCTGGCCGGTAAATCGAATTTCAGCAACGGGCTGCCCGCGATGTTTATCCAGGGCAGGGCGATATACAGGAAAATCAGCGCGCCGAATACGATGTCTCGCGCCCGGGAGAACTTACCCCGCACAACGTCAGGGTAGATCCACTTGCGCTTCCCCGATTCACCAATGGTGGCGTTCCGCTCCGGCGGAATATAGGATGTGACTTTCGCTTTCATGATCACAGGCGCATTCAATGTCTCACCCGCTGTGCGCCGTCTCACCTTTCAACAATTCTGCCGCTACACTTTCTTCTTCAGCACCGTCGAATCCGTGCTGGCAGGTGCGGCCGCAGTGCTGTCCGACGGAACGGGTTTGCGAATGGTTGCCATATCGAAGGGATCGCCCTCGGCCTTTTTGCCCGCAACCGGAGGAGGCTTTTCCCAAAGCGTCATCACATAGGCTGCGATCATCTTAACCTTGCGATCACCAAGGATCGGACCCCAAGTCGGCATTCCTTTCGCACTGACACCATTGGTGATGGTCGCCGAGATGTTCTGCTCCAGCGGCCCGTGAATCCAGTAATTGTCGGTCAGGTTCGGTCCGATCCCGCCTTCGGCGTGTGTTCCGTGACAGGTGACGCAGAAAATGCCGAAATACTTTTTTCCAGCAGCCACGGGATCCTGATCAAACGCGCCGGATGCAATTAACTCCGCCTCCCTGTTTTCTGCAACCACCTTCGCATGCGCAATGCTGCGCTGCAATTCCCCTTCGGGCAAAAAGTCGCCGATGTGCGCCACGGGAACATAGACGATGCTGAATATAATCGTTACCCAGAACAGATTCACCCACCAGCGCGGCAGCGGATTGTCTGCCTCTTGAATGCCGTCGTACTCGTGGTCGAGCAGCGGTTCGTCATCCTCTGAGCGGTGCGGAGTATTTTCGTTTTGTGATTTTGACATGAGCTAGTTTCCTTTCGCGTCCCGGGCTGCGCCGGATTGGCGAGGCGTTTCGTCCTCAAGCGGCAGATTGGCGTCATGGCGGAATCGGTCCTTGCGTCCGGCATACGTCCAAATCAGTATGGCACCGAAGCAGATTAGGAACACGATCAGCGAAATTTGCGGCCAGAACGAATCGGCCGCAAAGGTGAGGACATCTTTAATCATGGCAGCCTCAATGTAATGTCTTCTTGCTTGATGTTCTTACCAAGCCTCTGCAGGTAGGCAATGACCGCAACAATCTCCTTATCTTTCATGTCGGCATATCCTTCTTTCGCCAGCCGTTCAGAAATTTCCTGCGCCTGCACCGCAATCTGAGCGCCGGCCGTGCGCTCATCTTTTTCACTATACGGAACATTCAATTTCCGGAGCACGTGAATTTTTGCGCCTGTATCGCTGGTATCCAGGACATTGGTGAAAAGCCAGGGGTACGCAGGCATAATGGAACCCGGAGACGTTGAGCGTGGATCCATCATGTGCAGATAGTGCCAGTGATCCGGATATTTTCCCCCCACGCGATGCAGGTCCGGCCCGATTCTCCGCGATCCCCACATGAACGGATGATCGTATTCAAACTCCCCCGGTTTGGAATATTCTCCATACCGGAGCACTTCATCTCTGAGTGGCCGTACCATCTGCGAGTGGCAGTTCAGGCAGCCTTCGCGCATGTAAATGTCCCGGCCCTCCAATTCAAGCGGGGTATATGGAGCCGCGGCTGAGGCATACAGCGGCACATAGCTCTTCGGCATTAACAACGGCATGATCTCGATCACGCCGCCAATCGTTGCAACCAGCGCGGCAACAATCGTGAAGGCCATCGGACTTCCCTCGATGAAACGGTGCCACGACGTCGCGGGTACGTACGTCTCCGGTTTCTGAACCGCCAGCGAAGGCGCAGAGGCTGTTTCATCCGGAATATTTTTCGCTCCGGCGGTCGTCTTCATGACATTGTAAATCAGAATCAACAACCCTGCAATGTAGAGCCCGCCGCCCAGTATGCGCATGTGGTAAAACGGCAGTATCTTCTGTGTGGTCTCAACAAAGTTCGGATAACTCAACAGTCCGTCTGCGTCAAACGAACGCCACATCAGACCCTGCATCAGACCCGCGGACCAGATGGGTATCACATAAAGTAGGAGTCCGATCGTCGCAACCCAAAAGTGCGTGTTGGCCAGACTCTTGGAGTAAAGCTCACGCCGCCACAGTTTGGGTACCGTGTAGTACAGTATTCCAAAAACCATGAAGCCCACCCAACCCAATGCTCCGCTGTGCACATGCGCGACCGTCCAATCCGTATAATGCGTGAGCCGGTTCAGCGACTTGATCGCAAGCATCGGCCCCTCAAAGGTCGACATGCCATAAAACGTGATGGCGACAACGAAAAACTTCAGGATCGGTTCTTCGCGTACCTTGTCCCACGCATTTCGAAGCGTTAATAGGCCGTTCAGCATCCCTCCCCACGAAGGCGCAAGCAGCATCAGACTGAACACCATTCCCAGTGTCTGAGCCCAATTGGGCAGCGCGGTATAATGCAGATGGTGCGGCCCTGCCCAAATATAAATGAAGACCAGCCCCCAGAAGTGGATGATTGAAAGCCGGTAGCTGTAAACCGGTTTGCCGGCCGCTTTCGGCAGGAAGTAATACATCATGCCGAGAAACGGTGTCGTCAGGAAAAAACCAACCGCATTGTGCCCGTACCACCACTGCACGAGCGCATCCTGCACTCCCGCAAAGACTGAATAGCTTTTTGTCAAACTGACCGGAAGCGCGAGCGAATTCACGATATGCAGCATGGCAATCGTCACGATGGTGGCAATGTAGAACCAAAGCGCAACGTATAGATGCCGCTCTCGCCGCTTCACGATCGTGCCAAAGAAGTTGATCGCAAAGACAACCCACACCAGCGCGATCAGAACATCAATCGGCCATTCAAGTTCCGCATACTCCTTGGTGCTCGATATTCCAAGCGGAAGGGTTACGGCTGCCAGCACGATCACAAACTGCCAGCCCCAGAAGTGAATCTTGGACAGCAGGTCGGAAAACATGCGCGCCTTCAGAAGCCGCTGCGAGGAATAATAAACTGCCGCAAATATGGCATTACCTCCGAAGGCGAAGATGACCGCATTGGTGTGCAGCGGTCTCAGTCTGCCGAAGGTAATCCATTGCAGCCCGGCATTGAGCTGCCAGAATGCCAGTTCGCTCGCGGCAATGAGACCGACCAGCATGCCGACGGCTCCCCATAGGATCGTCGCAATGACGAACTTGCGGGTAATTGCATCGTCATACTGAAACGTCTCGAGGTTTCCAGTTGTGTGTGTTGTACTCATGGACTTACGGTTTATTGAGAGGTTTCTCCGAGTCGAGCAGTATCCGCTTGGCCGGAGAATTCAGATCATCGAATTGCCCGCCTTTGTTTGCCCAGAGGAACAGCAGAACAAAGATCAGCGCGAGAATAAGCGCCAGCGGCAACAACAGGAATATCACATTCATCGTCTAAGCTTTCGTTGCGATGATTAAGACCGTCAATGACGAAACGGGCATCAGCACGGCCGCAGTTAAAGGGCTGACCATTCCCATCAAGGCCAGAGCGGCTCCGACAATATTGTAAGCAATTCCAATCCCGATGTTCAGCCGGACTATTTTCATGGATCTGCGCGAGAGTTTCAGTGCATCCGAAATCGCCTGGGGTCCACGTGCCGAGATGAAAACGTCTGCCGCCTCGCGTGCGATGTCCGCTGCATTGGCAGCCGAGATTCCAACCGTAGCCCGGCTGAGTGCTGCCGAATCATTGACTCCGTCACCCACCATCGCCACACGTACTCCGGAAGACTCAAGTTCGTTCACGCGATCAAATTTCGCCTCAGGTGTGGAATCGCCGCGATAATGCTGAATATTCAACTCCCGCGCTATAGCGCCCACAGAAGCTTGAGAGTCGCCGCTTAAGATTTCCAACTCAAGCCCGAGGTGCTTCAGTGTCCGCACGGAACCAGCGGCTTCCGTATGCGGCGAGTCTTCAAATCCAAGTGCCGCAACGATTTCATCATTCCTCTGTACGTAACACCGTGCGTGGCCTGCCTTCGCCATGGAGTCAGCGAACCGTGCAAGATCTGAGTCCAGTGCGCCGCCATCCACAGCAAATGCTTTGGAACCCACGCGATAGAAGTTGTTGTTGATCCGGCCTTCAATTCCGGAACCGCTGATCGATCGAAATTCTGAAATCTCGGATTGTGAATAGGTAATATCCTGGAAAGCACTGGAGTAGACTTGACCGGATTGCCGCTCGAGTGCGGCCACTTCAGAGAGGATATTCGCGGCCTCGAATTCTGAAATCCCCCTTACGAAACACTTGGATCGCAGCTGCGGTATGCCATAGGTCAACGTTCCCGTCTTATCGAGAATCACATGATTCACGCCAGCCAGCCGTTCCACACCATCAGCTCCCTTAATGAATATCCCTTTACGCGCAGCGCGTCCCATCGCCATCGCCAGCGCAATCGGTGTCGCAAGGCCCAGTGCACAGGGACAGGTCACAATGAGCATGGCCGCGGCATTCCATAGCGCGCGAGACGGATCGACGAAACTCCAAACGACACCTGTGATCACGGCCAGCAAGATCACAATTCCGGTAAAATAGCCCGCTATTCTATCGGCAATATTCACGATCGGCGCCCGTCTGTGCGAAGACTCACGCATAAACTCAGCCAGCCGGTGAATGCGCGTTGTCTCGCCTACAGCAGTGGTCAGGACCAGCACCGGAGATTCCATTACTTTGGCCCCGGCATAAATCGTATCACCTGTGTCAAGCAATATTGGCTTCGCTTCACCGGTTAAATGCGCCTGAGATACCCAAGCACGTTCTCCGCAGACGACTCCGTCCACAGGCACAGTTTCACCCGGAAGCACACGCAGTGTGTCGCCGGCGTTAATGTCAGAAAGTGAGACTTCTTCATCTATATTATCCACCACTCTGCGGGCGGTCTTAGCCTCAAGCTGAAGCAAACTCTCGGCGCTTCCGGATGCCCACTGCCCCGCCCTCATCAGGAGAAATCTCCCTGCGAGCAGAAGCGCAATCAGCATCGACACGCTGTCAAAGTAAACTTCGCCGCGATCCAATAGTGTAGCGATAAGACTGACCGCGAAGGCCGCTACGATACCGAGACTGATCGGCAAGTCCATGTGCAGCCTGCCATGTTTCAGCCCGGCCCACGCTCCGCGGTAGAATGGCCATGCTGAATAGGTCAGGGCCGGAATTGCGAGCCCCAGACTGATCCAGCGAAACAGGCTTGCATAGCCGGAATCAATTCCTGAAAACTCGCCAGCATAGAGCGAAACCGCCAACAGCATGATATTCCCGGCGCAAGCTGCCGCAACACCCAGGCGCGCAGCGTAGCGCCGTGATTCCTTGCGCGCGGCTTCGCTCGCACTTTCACCGGCGAGCGGATGTGGCATATAGCCCAGCCGGTCGAGCGCTCTTGCCAATTTGCTAAGCGATACCCGAGACGGATCGAAGATGATTTCCACCACCCGTTTGCCCAAATCAAGTTGAGCAAACGCGGCTCCTTCTTTCTCCATTAATACTTTTTCTATCAACCAGGCGCACGCCACACAATGCACGCCATCCAGATAGAACTCGATTCGCACGCCACCCTTGGTCCGTCCGCTCGAATGCCGATTCACAAACTCCGGATCATCCAGATAGTCAAACGATTTTCCACTGACTCTGGCCGCATGGGGCCTGGTTTCCTGATAGGCGTCGCGCAGCCGGTAATACTCTTCCAGTCCGCATGAATGCAGCACCTGCCACACCGCGTCGCAGCCGGCACAGCAAAATTGCTGCTCGCAATCGGCGGCGATCATACCCGGAGGTACGATCAAACCGCAGTGTGAGCAGCGTACAGTGGCCGCTTGGGAGGAGCTATGCTGGACGGCTTGTGTCATTTATCAAGAGAGGAATGCAATTTGGGTGCGACTCAACGTGTCGGTTTCTCTGCAAGAACTGTGGAGATTTCTTCACACCATAACCCGACCGAATCAGTCCTATTCTAACAGCATTCATTCACTGGAGCTTGGTAACTGCGATGCCGTATAATCCTGAATATGACCAATTTTGTCATATATGTGAAATAATTCACAATAACACCTATTAATATACACTTATTTTCCGCCCCGCGCAAGTCCGGAGACCCAAGAGACAGATGGAGGCCAACTCCTCAACTGTTGTGCGGCCCGCAAGATGACCAATATGGCTCGTGGCCAACTACGAAGAGGCATGCCTCGACACGTCGACGCCGCATTGTTGTTCATCGCGCTGAAAATACTGGATAACCAAGCATAGAATAGATTGCAGATTCTTCGAGATATTGACTTTGTGATTGTTTTCACTATACTGAATTTGTGCGGTGATTTGCGGCTTTGACAGTCGCCGGTTTCCGCACACTCTAACATGGTGACAAAATGGAGCGTGAGCATCCGAATAAATGAACACGATCGCTGAAAGGAACGCGCGATGAATAAACTTGAACTAGTATTTGCCATTTGTCTTCTTGCCGTTGCCTCGGTATTGCATGGCGAACCCAGCCGCACGGTGCCGCCACTACTTTCTCCGCCCTCCGTCTCATTATCTGCTGATCGCGACGAACGCGCGACGGTTCCCTGGTCTGAAGACTTTGAAACGGGAGCAGCAGGTTGGGTGACCAGTGGTTTCTTCCATGTCGTCGCCGATCCTCAATTGCATCAGGTTATGAACCCAACCATAAACCCCGGGCTGGTGACGCTGCCTGATGCAGGAACTTTGCCCTCTGCGCACGGAGGCACTCATGCCATGTGGTATGGAGAAGTTGCCACGGGGACATTTATTGGTTCAGACTTTGATCAAACCCAACCGCCACTCTCGGGGGGGACGTCGCAATTGGCTAATACGGGATGGGCAATCACGCCTGACTTGGATTTGACCGGTCTCTCCGACGCGACTTTGACGTTCTGGACCATCTGGGAAGTCGAAGGCGTCGATATACCCTGGTTTGATGTGATGTATGTGGAAGCCTCAGTTGACGGTGGAACAAACTGGGCACCTATCGGCGGTGGTCAACTGAATCCTCTGAACGATGTCAATACAAATCCGAATGTAGGATACAGTTCGGGCGGAATTGGGATGCCTCCGGCGTGGGTGCAGCACAGCTTCTCCCTGGCAAATTTCTGCGGCGGGATGTGCTGGATCAGAT
The DNA here is from genome assembly GCA_964631675.1 of uncultured Alphaproteobacteria bacterium. Lineage (GTDB taxonomy): Bacteria > Electryoneota > RPQS01 > RPQS01 > RPQS01 > CAZVXJ01. The sequence goes on along the minus strand of CAZVXJ010000030.1, from coordinate 970 downwards.
TTCGATTTGATACGGTAGATCAGCTCTATAACGGTTTTCGCGGCTGGTTCATCGACGACATTTCAGTGCAGGGAACGGGTCAGTCCGAGGGGCCGGTTATCACTGACGTAGTGCCCGGCGCCGGACAGCCTAATGATATTGTGTATGTGCATGGATTGAATTTCCAGAGCGGCGCTGAGATAACACTCGACGGCATTGTGACCACCTCAGTGGTGCTCTCTAACATACTGGCACAGTTTATCGTGCCGGATCTGGCGGAAGGCAACTATGATGTGATGCTGACAAATCCGGATACACAATTTGACATTTGCCACAACTGTTTCGAGATCACAATCGTTCCCGGACCTTGGATTGATTTTGTGGATCCGGATTGGGCCTATCCCGGCATACCCACTCCCATCATCATTGAAGGGCAGAATTTTGACCCGGCAGCCGAAGTTACTATTGGCGGACAACTGCCGACGGATGTGGTGGTTGAGACGGCTGAACGAATAACATGTGTCACGCCGGGAACTCTGGGCTTGGGATTCCATGCAGTCAGAGTAACGAATCCGGATGGACAATACGACCAGTGTACAGGGTGCTTCGAAGTGCGCATTCCGGAGGCGCCGAATGACGTTGTCATTCGCTGTACACATACCGATGTGCTTCTCAACTGGAGTCCCGTACCCTGGGCAGGAGCCGAGTATCGAATCTATCGCGATACATCGCCAATTGGGCCGTTTAACCTCATGGTCGGTGATGTGCCCGATACTTTCTTTGTCGACCACGATGCCCTTGACACTCCTACCAACAAGTTCTTTATCGTCAGAGCATATAATCCGTGATGATCGGAATTGTCCCTGAATCGAGAGGAACCGGTCCTCGCCGACCAACATTACAGCCCTCGCAGTCTGCGGGGGCTGTCTTTGGTTCATTCTGTTCGCAAACGAACCTCCTTAACTGAATCATACCGAATGTGCGATACTAC
>CAZVXJ010000029.1:0-17273 GCA_964631675.1 uncultured Alphaproteobacteria bacterium | reverse complement strand
ATGTGCGGAGATGCGGACAAAGTCTATGCGAACTGGTTCGAAGTCGAGTATCTGCGCGAAGCAAAGGCGGCCATCGGCGTCTTGCGGTTTCCGTTTGACACCACGCGAGGCGACACATTTTCGTTTGATTTGCGCGGATTCAGCTCGCGCAATGTTCAGGTTTGGAAGCTCGGACAATCGAGGCTGACAAATCTCGAGATACGATTCGCCTCCAAGGCGGATGAAGGCGGCTCATTTTGGGCGAGATTTCCGTTAATCGCGAACGGTGCGTACGAAATCTATGCCTTCGACGACCGCCATGTACTTCCTCCACGATCCATTGAACCGGAGGCATCGACCCGCGATCTTCGTCAGTATCCCGGGGCGGAGTACTTGCTGATTCCGCACCAGCGTTTCCGCGATGATCCCTCGATTGCGCGGTTGGACAGTATGAGACGGGCGAGCTTCGGCGGTTCGGCAGATACGATTTTTGTCGATCAAATTTACGAGCAGTTCAATTGGGGAATTCCCAGTCCGGATGCCGTGCGCAGCTTCTTGCAATATGCCTACGAGAATTGGCCGGTGCGGCCTACGCATGCTTGTCTCGTGGGTGATGGTGTGTACGTGATTCGCGGCTACACCGGAGACGGGAACATGATTCCGAGTTTCTATCCGCCGACCGTGGTGGTAGGCGTCGTGGCCTCGGATATGCTGTTCGGATGCGTGTCGGGGGCTCCGTGGGACCTGACTCCGGATATTGCGATTGGGCGAATACCCGCACGCACACCCGCCGAGCTCGAAACTTATGTGAGCAAAATCTGGAACTATGAGGCGGAATCGGACTACGGTTCTCAATTCCGCAGCACGATGCTATTTGTTGCCGATGTGCGGGACGGGATATTCAATTTTTCCCGTACCTTCTCGGAGCCAATCGTTCGGATTACCCCGAACGACATAAACATCTCCCGCGTATACCTGGACAGTCTTCCCTCGGGGCAAGGTCCGGCGGCGCTGCGCAGAGCGTTTCGTACCGGCGCGACCGTTGTAAATTATAACGGCCATGGTGGTGGCGGAGTGTGGAGCGGAACCTCGCTGCTGGACGTGGGTGGTGTTCGCTCGCTGACGAACCGGCGCGCCTATCCGTTCATCACAAATTTCACCTGCTATGTGGGTGTTTTCGACGACCAGAATCAGACGGCGGTGCTGGGCGAGGCGTTTTTATTCTCACGCAGCAACGCCGGTGACTTGATCGGTGCTATTGGGGTTTACAGCTCGACCGGAGTCGGCTGGGCGGGAGATGGAATCACGATGCAGCAGTCGCTCGCGGATTTTATTGTGGTCAACGATGGCAAGACGCTCGGCGAAATTGTTCAAATCAACAAGTCTCGTCACTGGGCCAATACGACCGCACTTCAGCCGCGTCTGCAAATGTCGGTTCCCTACTCCATGATGATGATGATGAATCTGCTGGGAGATCCGGGCGTTGTTTTGGCCCTGCCGCAGAACTCGTTTACACCGGCCACGGTGTCAGACGACTACATCATGGTGCGCGGTGACTCCTTTCAAGTCACGGGCACGCTGCCGTGGGACCCGCAAGGCGAAATTGTAGACCTGTACATCTTCCCTTACAACGGCGAGCGCTTTAGCTATACACTGGATTCGTTAACGGGGCGATTCCGCCAGACCTATGTTGCCGCAAAAGTGCCCGCGTTTGATCCGACGAGCGATTTGTGGACGGAACAGCTGATTAACTCGCAAGCGTTTACGACTCCGCTCTTGCCGTTCCCCAGACAATTTGTACTGCGCGAGGGACGAGTGGTCGTCTACGCCGCTGATCAGACTCACAAACAGGATGTCATCGGCTCCTTTCCGATGTTTTTCTCACAGTCCACCGACACCATTGCAGGCCGGGTGTTCAATGTGGAGGTTCATCCCGATGGCTTCATCTTTACGGACTCGCTTTTCACCGTGCGGGCCAATGTGATTGATTCGAACGGAGTGGAGCGCGTAAAATTTCGCGGATTGTTCCGGCCCCCGCAGGGTCCGATCGTGCTGGATACCGTGGAGATGGTCCAGCTCGAGTCCGGCTTGTGGGAGACACCGCCGCTTGGTCCCTATAATGCATTTGGCGGAGCTTATCGCGCATCGTTTGACGTGCTGGCCTTTGGCGGAGAATTTGAGCGCAGCGAAGAGTTCGCTCTACGGATTGAACAGTTGCCGGATTTTACCATCAACACGGTGCAGCCGATTGTACCGCGCCTTTCAGCGGGAACCACGGCACAGATCTACCTGCCCGTTGTTTACACGCGGCGTGCAGGTTCACGCGGCGTTGCCGAGTTGGACATACGGGTATCTGCGGTCAGCGAGAGCTTATTCATATCCGGACCGGATACGACGCGGTTTGTGGTGGACACATTTTCGACCATAGCCTCGTTGCCCGACCCCGCCCAGCATCAGACTTTGTTCGTGTACCACATGCCGGTCAGTTTTCGCGAACGTGAGTATCGTGTCTACATTGACATGGATCCCTTCGAACGCGAACACGAGTCCAGCGAATTCAATAACCGCAATATCATGAATTCCGTGTGGCCGAATGTGTTTCCGGCCTCAAACGAAGTAGGGACTTATCTGTCTCGGCCGTTTGAGCCTTTTGCCTGGCATTGGTACAAGAGTACGGAGCTGCTCGATACGATTCGTTTGCGGCTATTGCCCGGTTCACTGCCGCGGGATAGCGTGGGCCTGATTTACAGCGCGCGCGTGGCAGGAGCAGCTGAACTGGCGGATCTGGCGCAGCTTGGAATATTTCCTCCGCTCGCCACGCAGCCGACCAAGATATTCCGGGTAACGCTCGATGACACGACCGAGAATCTGTCGCCCGGCGCACTGGCAAATCTCAGTTTAAGCCTCTACGGTCAAACCGACTCACTGAGAAATGTGCGGAACACGCTCGGGCTGTTTCACAAGCGCTCCAATGCGGCCGCCTGGAATCGACTTTCAGACAGCGACATTGACTCGTTTCAGACGCTGCCCGACTTTCGCGGAACAATGAACGGCACGGCGCCGGCACTGGGTGAGTTCGCCGTTTTTCGGTATTTCGATTTTCAGGGTCCGTCGATTGACTTTTCGGTGAATGGCCTCCGCTTCACCAGCAATTCGTTCATTCCGAGAAACCCCGAGTTTTTTGTTACGATGTCCGACAGGTCTGGCATATCGCGCCGGGCAGGGAATTTTTACCTGACCGTGGATGGCGATACGATTTCCAATGCCGAGTTGTCCTGGTCAGATTCCCTGGAATCCAACGGACAGATGTCTGCACTCTTCAGACCGGAGTTTGAACCGGGCTCGCATACGGTAACGGCTTATGCTGTGGACAATATCGGAAACGAGACCGAGGCGAGTGTGGATTTTGAAGTGCGCGGAAGCTTCGGTTTGGAGTGGGCCATTAACTACCCGAACCCGTTCAAGTCTTCAACAACGATTTCGTATTTGCTCTCGGATTTGACGACGGACTATGTGGTGGTTAAGGTGTATACCGTGTCGGGCCGTCTGATTCGTACGCTGAAAGAGGATGACCGCATCGTAGCGAACTACGGGTCCATTGTTTGGGATGGCCGCGATGAGCAAGCTCAGGAAGTCGCGAACGGCGTCTATTTTGTGCGAGTCATTGCCAAGCAGGGAGACGAGGAAGTTGAGAAGCGGGTTAAGCTGGCGAAGGTGAGATGAGAGTCAAAGAACAAGGAACAAACAAAAAACAACAAAGCCGCGGGCCATCGGTGGTTGCGTCGACCTTGTTGTCTGACAGGGTTTGGCGTCTGAAGTTTGTCGTTTGTAGTTTGTTGTTTGTTCTTTGTTCTTCTGCCTTTGCCGCGAAGTACGCCGGAGAGTTTTTGAATATTGGCGTTGGCGCCCGGGCGGTGGGTATGGGCGGCGCAGTAACCGCATACATCGATGACGGGACGTCATTCTACTGGAATCCTGCGGGGACTTCATACCTTGCGGGACCGCAGGCAACGGTGATGTATGCAGATTTGTGGGATGGGCTGGCGAACTACTCCATAGCGGGATTGGCTCTGCCGGTAAGCGGGGCGGTGTTTTCGGTCAACTGGGTGCGGCTTGGAGTTCCTGATATTCAGCAGCACCGCGACTACGATCAGTTAATGCAATTGCCCGACAGCCTGCGATTTGTGGAAATCGACGGCGAGCGGATTTATTACAATTCAGTTCAGGAATACCTGCTGGCTACCGGGGCGAACCCGCAGGGTACTTTTTCGGACAACGAATCAGCTATCTTCTTAAATTTTGCCAAACTGAACAAGTTTTCTGTGGACCTTGGCTGGTCCTATTTTCAGCTTCCGTTGGAACTGCCGATCGGTGCGAACCTGAAAATTGTGAATCAGAGTTTGGGCGGCAAGACGGGGCAGGGTATAGGCGGGGATTTTGGAGCCCAACTCCGGTTCAAGACGCAAGATGTTTTCTGGGAACAGTGGAAGTGCACGATTGGCTATGGATTCAACTGGCAGGACATGACCCGCACGGCCGTGGATTGGGGAGAAGGCAATCAGGATGCTGTACCGTCCACTTTCCGTAATGGCGTTTTTGTCACACAGAAGCTTCCGGGTAAGGACAACGACATCACGGCGTGCCTGGATTATGAACACCGCTGGGATCCGGTGTATCACTGGGGACTGGAATATCGCATGGCGAAAACACTCTTTCTGCGCGGCGGATTCTGGGGGGACGAATGGACTGCGGGAGCGGGTCTGTCCTTGTGGCGGGCCAACGTGGACTACGCATATTTGAGTAAAGAACTTGGTGCGTCGCACCGTGTGAGTCTTTCGGTCAAGTTGAAATGATGACGAAACTCGACTGCTCATTTCATGGCTTACCAGGCAACACCCTCCCGGGTGTTGCACAGTCAGGTTCGGGATTGTTAAGAGAGAATCCCCCACCGCGGAGGATGGGGGCTGGTTGGACTAAATGGATGCAAGTTTGTCTTGCAATCGCAGCTCCCCTTTTTGTGTTTTCAGGCTGCGGCGAGGATACATCGAGCGTGGACGACATACCGCCCGCCGTTCCGCAGTGGGTGACGGCTTCGGCGGACGATATTTATCCGCAGCAGGGAATCCGCGCCGAAGCCACGGCTTCTGAGCAGAATTACCACGTTCGCATGGAGTGGTATGAGAATAGCGAACCGGATCTTGCCGGATACATTGTGTACCGGACTGCCGAGTTTGACGAACCGGATGATCGTTACGTCATCGCGGACTTGCGATTCGGTATCAACTACATTCGGCGGCCGCTGCAATCGTATGTCGATGTGGGCGTAGATGAGTCGGGTTCGCTGGCAAACCTGTTGGCACCGTATACTGATAACGACTCCACACGCGGCTATTTTTGGGAGCTTGTGGCCTACGACAGCGCCGGCAATCGTTCGGATCCGTCGGCGCGCATGTATTACCGCATGGTCAGTAATCCGCGAGATTTGGCGGTAGCTGAAAATAATGCGGGACATTTGGAGTTAAGCTGGCATCGCGAGGAGAACCCCGATGTGCTCGTGTCGTACGGCATGGTGAGGGTCTACTCGGCACACTGGGGTATGGATTCTCTGATCTGGTATCAGCGGATCGGAATATATGCTCCGGACGGAACACTTCGGTTCAACGTGGATGGGTCGGCACGACCGATGCAGCAGGATTGTACTTATGTCTTTCAATTGAATGTTGTGGCGGACCAGCCGTCAATAAGTCACGCAGGTTCACGCGCGGGCTCAGCGGCGTTTACGCGGTTCATTTACCAGAATTAGTAGTAAGAAGTGCGAACGACTCCATCGCGCCGATGAATCTCCAGATTCGCGGTTGGTTAATGGAATCGAAAATCAAATCAGGAGACCGGTGAATCTGGAGATTCACCGGAGTGAGGTTGGAGGAGCGATGCACATCAAGAAACAATGGCGAACCGGGTTGATCATTTTTCTGGCCATCCATGTCTCGCTGGTCATGCCTGCGATCGGACTGGCTCAGAGTTATACGCAAGGTCAGGTACCGGTGTCAACGCCGTCCGTCCAAAAAGTTGGCGAAGGCAACCAGTACTATCTTGGTCAGGCCAACGAACTGCTGATCCGAGTGAATGTCTGGGGCCGCGTCGAACGTCCGGGCCAGTATTTTGTTCCGGCCACGACGGACTTGATTGCACTGATTTCGGTGGCGGGCGGTCCGGTGGTGAAGTCGCGACTCACAGACGTCGTGGTAGTGCGCCCGTCGGTGGAGGGTGAGAACGAAGTGATCGTGGTCAATGTGAAGAAATTCCTCAAGACCGGCGACAAGAAGTTGATACCGGATCTGAAACCCGAAGACACTGTGGTGGTGAATGGTTCGCTTTGGCAACTCTTTGCTGATGTAATCGACATCACATCAAAGCTTGCTATTGTGGCGAATGTTTACTACTTCTTCTTCATCGCCGGTCGGGATTAGGGCGGCATAGTTCATCAAGGGAGTTTGGGCGAGCTTGGCTCGCCCTTTTTTTGGGCCGGGAATGCATCAATACAGACCCACCAATCACTCCGCAGAATAGCCGAGAGGCAGACCTCAAAAAACCGCCGATCAATTTTCGGATTGAAACGCTCATAAAGGCGACTACTTCAACAGAATCATAGGTTACTCCGCGGCCGCGATTTTAACTTCGTATATTGACTGTTATGTTGATTCGTGTATCTTATCATTCCCTGCTGGTATACTGCGAAAGTTCGGCGGGTGGGTCGGTAGGGATGACCGCCGAAATACCGGGCCGGCGACGCGAATCACACATCAGATTAGCAATAACAGGAGACGATGCCATGCGAATTAAGCAACTATTGTGTTGGCTGGTAATAGGACTTTTAGCGAGTACAGGTTATTCGATTACTCAGCTTGAAATCACGTCCATCAGTACGACAAACTACCCGGAGATCAATCTTCGTGTTGTTACAGACGCACCCAATCTGCTCTTGAGCGATTTCACCGTGACGGAAGACGGACATCCGGTCACACTGTTGCAGGAGTGTTTCGAGACAGACTCGGTGCTGGTGGATATCGCGTTTGTTGTCGACGTCTCGCAGTCCATGGAACCGAAAATTCAGGCGGTGGCGGACGGCATTCAGACCTTAGTGGATGACATTTTGGCTGCCAGGCCGCAAACGAGTTTTCGCTTTGCGCTGACCACTTACGGTGCTTCGAGCTGCCCGGCCACTCCGGTGATGCTTCCGGTACCGGGGTATGCGGACGCCGATGCGCAGTATTACGGCGCGCCGCGGACCTATAACGCGACTTCGCTCTGGAGCGCCGCACAGCTGGTTGCCCAGCTGAATACGATTGCGGGGGGGAATTTGACCGGTGGCAATGAGCCGGCTTATCATGCGATCGTCGGAACGGTGGTCAATCTGGATTGGCGTGATGGCGCGGATCGGGTGATTGTGCTTGTTTCTGACGAAAACAACGACTTTGCAGACGATCCGGCGATGTCGTCCGGCAGCCGCTGCTCAGCATGCGGTGACTGGCCGATCCCGTACTTCTCACAGGCGGACGTGATCACCTATCTCCAGAATGCTTCAGTGACGATGCATACGTGGACGAATCCCAATGTAACCTGTGACCAGTATGACAATGGCGATGGCATTGCTCCCGAGAATTTGGCTTGCCAGCCGCTGCAGCCGCAGGGCTGTCGTGCCGGTTTGACTGATTTCGGTCCAGTCGCTCTGGGTACAGGAGGATGTGCGGTGCTGATGATTGAGCCTGTGGAGCCTGAACAAGTGCAAGAGTTGTTTAGCTGCATTGGTATAGACATCCTCTCTCGCTACCAAATCTGCTACCTTGCGGAATGCTGCGTCCCCAATCATGTTTATTCTGTGGTGGTGAGTGCAGAGGATACAGACAACTCCACGGCCAGCGATAACACGACTTACTCCGTTGCAAGCTGCCCCGGCGGCGGCGGTGGTCTGCCAACGATTTATTGTGATCCGACAAATCCTTCGTTCTTTGTTGCCGGTCAGCCGTATACCGGTTGTTTCATTGCTACGGCTCCTTCCGGGATAGATCATGTCAGCATTTCCTATCAGACAGGCGTGTGTTCGGGCACGGTTCCGGGAGTTCCGTCAGGAGGCGATCGCTATTGCTATACGATTCCGGGCGCATGCACCAACGGGGCGACGTTTATCAGTCTGGATGCAACCGCATATGACGAGTGCGGAAATTCGACCGGAGCGGAGTGTCCGGTTGTTCCTGTAAATGATCCGACGTGTTACGACTTGGGTGATTTGCCGAATCCGCCGTATCCGACAAATTCCGCAATCTCAGGCGGGCCCGCACATGCGGAGAGCGACATCGTGTGGCTGGGTTCGAGCGTGGATTGCGAAGAACTTTGCTGCGATGATGGCGGCGGTGAAGATAACGGCTTTACTCCCAACTGCGAGTCGCAGGGGGGATGGTCGGATTGCGCAGCCATTACTGTGACGGTACACGTCTCCGTCGGCCCGGGCTATTCGACTCAACCGCTCTATCTTTCGGCATGGTACGACTGGAACGGCAACGGCAGTTTCACCGATACCTATATCTGTTCCGACATCGCGGTTGCCGAGTGGATTATTCACGACGAAATCGTCACTCCGGGACCCAACAGTTTCCTGGTTCTGGCCAGCAATGCCAACGGCGGTTACGTGAATCTCCGCTTCCGCATTGCGACCTCGCCGTTTGGTCCGGATGGATACGCGGGTACGAAGCCCAATGGCGAGGTGGAAGATTATACGTTCTACTGCCCACCTGATCAGGAATGCTGTGCACTGTGCGTAGTTGATCCGCCGCAGACAATTGGTGCGGGAATCGCTCCGATCAGTCCGGAAAATGTGAAGGTCGTTGCCTATGTCAGCAACGGTCATTTGAACTTGAGCTGGGATGCCGTGCCGAATGCGGCATACTACCGCATCTATCGCGGCAGTGCGAACAGCAGTTTCGAAACGATGACGGTGGCCGCAACGGTTCCGGGTGTGGAAACAACCTGGATGGAATCGGGTTCAATCGCGAATCTTCCGGCCGTTCGCTTCTATCAGGTTCAGCCTTTCGTGCAGCAGTTGAAATCGGGCCGCGAAGAAGATGATCGCGGTCAGTGGGAATTCAACGAAGGATTCGGCGATGTGGCCGGAGATCAATCCGGTTATGATCGTCACGGCGATTTGTGGGACGACTGCCCGCCAACATGGGGGTCGGAGACGATTGAAACCTGCGATGTGAACTATTTGAGCTTCCACGGCGTGCTTCCGAATGGTTGCCCCGAGCACGTGCGCGTGGCCAATGATGATGTGTTCTATCAGGACCGTTTCCAGATTTGGGCGTGCATCCGGATTTGGGATGAGCCGACGATTGAGACCGGACCCTATTACATCGTGTCGAACAACAGTTTCGACATCAATGGCGGCGGTTTTGCGCTGCGCATTGATCCGGGTTGGTTCTGGGTAGACGGTGTGCGCGAGTATCACAACCGCGTGACGGTATTTGTCTGGAATCAGACCGCCAACGGCGGCGCAGGTGGCTGGCAGACGCTGCAGTCTCCGCCGCCGGATCCGGCGAATCCGGGACGCTACAGTGTTCCGCTCGATCGCTGGAGCACGATCTGCGCGATCGTGGACGGGCCGAACTCGATGCTGATCATTGACGGCTATGTGGTGGCGGTGGGTGATCTGGAATACGATTCCGAGAACAACGGCGCTCCGCTGATTATCGGCGCGGGCTATCGCCACTCGACCTATCCGATCGAGTATCCGTTCTACGGCGATATGGATTGTTTGCGCATCACAAGCTTGACTGACGAAGATCAGGGTCCCACGTATATCACACTCACCGCTCCAAACGGCGGACAGGTGTGGGGTGCGGGTTCCACGCATGAGATCACTTGGGTGAGTCAGAATGTGCCCAGCGTGAGCATCTGGTATTCACCGGATTCGGGTGCGAACTGGTTCGTGCTTGTCTGGAGCTTGCCGAATAACAACTCATGGAATTGGCACATTCCGGCGGGCTTGGATTATTCGACGCACGCGCGCATTCGCGTCGTGAAGCAGGCGAATCCGTGGGTGAACGATGCCAGTGATTTTGACTTTACAGTAGATTGACGGTTGCGGCTTGTGGGCCGCTCGTTCGAAGCAAGTTGTTTCAAGGGCGGCCATGTGGCCGCCCTTGACTTTTCATGCGGCGGCATGTGTCTTCACATGCCCCGCAATTGGTGCTCGCTTATCAATGAATTTATGAATTTCGTGTGACAAGATTCCGGGCAAGTGAAGACACATGCTTCGGCGAAAAAGAGAAGATTCCGGGCACCCACTGCGTGGGGTTATCTCACCATACGTCTCGGCGAGATAGGAAAAGCCCGCCGGAGTTTCCGGCGGGCTTTGGTTTACGTTGTCGCGGCGATGCGAAGTTACTTGATCAGTACGAGCTTGCGCAGGGCGGATTCTCCGGCTGATTCGAGGCGGTAGAAATAGGTACCGGACGCCAGACCGCCTGCATTGTATTGAACCACATGCGTTCCGGCAGCCATGAGGCCATCCACCAACGTGGCTACTACCCGGCCCTGAGCATCGAAAATCATCAGGCGGGTGTCAGCGGTCACGGCGAGGTCGAAGCGGATTTGCGTGGTGGCGTTGAACGGGTTCGGCGTGTTCTGGTGGAGGGCGAAGGCTCCCGGAACCACGGGATTCGAGGCGGCCGGGGCTTCAGCGGCGAATCCGGCAGTCAGGTTAAGCAGCACGATCGCAGTCAAAGTCACAAAAGAGTAAGGAGATTTCATCGGTGTATCCTCGGTTTTCATCCAGACAAAAGGTATTGCGTCTAAGATAGGCGGGAGAGGCCGACAAGGCAAGCCTTTCCTCCGGAATCCAGCAGATTACGTTCAATTTGTGAGCGGTTATGCAAGTGTATGATGTATAGTAACCACGTTTGCCGATTCGTCAAGGGGTTGAAATGCGTTTTACGGCAAAGGAAAAGAGTCTCTAATTGTGGCAGAAGCATTTGCTTTTGTCACGTTTTGTGCATATATTGGTGCCGATGCGAAATTCTGCCGGATTGGCAGGCTTCGTTCATATGAAACAACAGGTTCCATGGGGAGCCTCTCGCAGGCCCGTGTCACGGGGAAGAAGATGGAAGTGTCGAGTTCCTTTCGGCTTAGCGATGAAGTTGGTGACAGAGTTCGGGGAACCAGCCCCAAAGTCCTGAAAGGATTTAGACATGGTAAACATCTACGTAGGCAGCCTTGCCTATGCCGTGAGCGACGACGATCTCCGTGAGGCCTTCAGCCAGTACGGAACCGTGGAAAAAGCCAGTGTGATTATGGATCGCATGACCGGCCGCTCGAAGGGATTCGGTTTTGTTGAAATGCCGAACGCCGACGAAGCTCAAGCCGCCATCAATGGCTTGAACACGAAGTCGATCAAGGGCCGTGCGATTACGGTGAATGAGGCTCGTCCGCAAGCGGACCGCCCGCGCCGTAACGATCGCCGCGATCGTTGGTAGTCAGATAGTTCTAAGGCCGCAGCTCAAAGGTCAGTCCTGACCTTTCGAGTGGTTGGGGACAATCAATGGAAGCAACCGTACTGAAAAGTGCGGTTGCTTTTTTTTGTGTTCAAAGCTTGCACTGGTCAACTTTCATGCGTGGTGAATCGCGCAGCCCGCTTTTGGGTTCGCATGAGGATGAGACTTGCCTCATGAAAAACCGAGAGCCGCGTTTCTCAATCAGCGCAGTGTGATGCAAAGGAGAATTCAACGCAAGAGACCCGCGTAAGTATGCAGGTTTTTTCACTCTGTAATCGGATCAAATAATTAGACATTGAGTTGCCTCTCACATCCAAGCAGTAATCTGCTCTAATCCAGTATTTTCATACGCTCACCATCGCATTCAGATACACTCTTCCCTATTGACTATTATAGCAGAATCGTTATTTTACAACAGGTAGAAATGTTATCGGATAAAGTAGGTCGAATGCGTGTGTGCGTGAATGACCTTCTGGTTCCGTTTCCAGATTCAGCCTCGCGCCGGCGATACCCCTTCAACCGGCCAACCTCACTTCTGAGAATTCTGCGGCGATTCCCTATTTGGGTCAACCAACCCACCAACCGGAGGCAACCATGAACAATATGTATCGATGTAGATTTCTGCTGGCAGCGATAGTTATGATGATTTGGACGGGATCGGCATTTTCGATCTCCCAGCTTGATATCACCTCTATCAGTACAGCAAATTACCCCGAGATCAACCTTCGTGTTTCAACGGATACACCGGGTCTTCCCTGCGGGGCATTTTCGGTAAGGCAAGACGGGATCAACATGACACTGCTCGAGCGCTGCTGTGTTGAAGACTCCGTCGCGGTGGACATCACCTTCGTGATTGACGTTTCACTCTCCATGGAGCCGAAGATCGAGGCGGTCGCCAACGGTATTGATGATCTCGTGAATGCGATTCTGGCCGAACGTCCCAATACAAGCTTTCGCTTTGGTCTCGTAACCTATGGACAGAGCGGCTGCCCCGCGACTCCCGCAATGCTGCCGGTTCCGGGTTATCCGGACGCCGCGGCGCAATATTACGGTGCGCCGCGCGATCGCACGTTAGCGGGACTTTGGCAGGCTCAGCAGCTCATCGACGAGCTGCATGAAATCGCCGACCAGAATCTTTCGGGTGGCCAGGAGCCTGCCTATCACGCAATCGTCGGCTCGGTGTATAATATTGCTTGGCGCGAAGGCGCAGAGCGGTTCATCGTGCTGGTGACGGACGAGAACAACGACTATGCCGATGATCCGGATCAAAGTGCCGGCAGTTTGTGTTCAAATTGCGGTGACTTGCCGATTCCGTTCTTCACGATGGCTCAGGTGCTGAACCATCTTGCGATTGGCAATGTGACCATGCACACATGGGCCAATCCGGACACGGTTTGCGATATTTATGACAGCGGCGACGATGTGCCGGGCGGAGATAACCTGCCTTGCACTCCGCCATTGACTCCGTCGGGATGCCGACCGGGCATGTCCGATTTCGGACCTGTTGCCACGGGTTCGGGCGGCTGCGCGGTAAATATGATCAGCCCCGTACAGCCGGAGCAGGTTCAGGAGCTTCTGAACTGCATCGCGGTGGATGTGCTTTCGCGTTACCGCTTGTGCTACATTGCCGGATGCTGTATTCCGAATCATACTTACAATGTCGTGGTCACAGCACAGGATGGCCCCACATCGGCGAGCGACAACACGACTTACAATATGGGCACGAGCTGTCCTCCGGGAGAGCAGCTTGTGGTGAATTGCTGGGCCAGCAATCCGTCGACTTTCACTTATGGACAGGACTTGACGCTTTGTGTGGTCGTGGCAAACGATGCGGCCACGCAGGTGACAGCCTCCTATTTCACGTCCGGCGAGGAATGCGACGTCGAGCCGCAGCCCGCCACCAACATGGGTGGAGGCCGCTGGTGCTTTACGGTGCCCGGCAATTGCACGGACTATTGCGGACCGATTTCCGTAACGTTTTATGCGTCCAATGAATGCGACAACGAGACGGTTGTCTGTGTCGCCAACCCCGCCAACACCGCGCCGGTTGTGGTGTGCGAAGCGCCGAATCCGGATGTGGTCAACTGGGCCGCTCCGGTTACCGTCTATGTGAACGTGTCCGATGCACAGAACAATGTTACGGGAGTGGTTGCAAGCTATTCCACCAACTGCGTCGTGACCAACAGCCCGGCGACAAATCTGGGCAGTGGCCGCTGGAGCATTACGGTGCCGGGGACTTGCACGCGGGTTTGCAACGCATTTGGCGTGACGTTTGTTGCGACGGATGCCTGCGGCCTCACCTCTTCACCGGTGGTGTGCGATGTCACGGTGAACAACAGCCTGCCTTCGGCTGCGTGCTGGACGGGCAATCCTGCCACGTTTACCTATGGTCTGCCTTTGACCGTGTGTGCGACCGTCGCGGATCTGGAAGGAAATCTGGACCGAGTGCGGGCACAATACAATCTCGGTGCCGGTTGTGTTTTTGACGGCGATGCTACGCTGTCGAGCGGACGCTGGTGCATCACGATTCCGGGCACGTGCACGGATATCTGCACGCCGATTCAGGTGACTTTCACGCCGTACGATTCCTGCGAAGATCTGGCCGCGACGGGAACTCCGGTGGTTTGCACGATCCAACCTTCGAATCAGCCGCCGTCCATGACCTGTGCGAATCCTTCGCAGTCGGTCAACTATGGCGTGGCGGCAACGGTATGCGCAACAGCATTTGACGCGGAAAATTGTATTCAAAGTGTTTCCGCGAGTTACAACACCGGTTTGCCCGGTTGCTCCTTTACCGGAGCGGCGAACTTTGTGGGTGGTCAGTGGTGCGTGACGATTCCGGCAAACTGTACACGGATTTGCGGAGTGGGCGGAGGCAACGGCAATATCGCCGTGACATTCATTGCGACGGACTGTTGCGGTGCGACGTCGACGCCGATTACGTGTAACGTTTCGGTTCTCAATCAGCCGCCCACGGCGGCGTGCTTCACGGGTAATCCGCCGACCTTTACCTATGGTCAGCCGGTGGAAATGTGCGTGACGACGAATGATCCGAACGGCAACTTGCGCGAAGTGCGCGCGAGTTACAACACAGGCCTTGCAGGCTGCAACCAGTCGAACATCCTGGCCACAAACGCCGGTGGCGGCCGCTGGTGCGTGACGATTCCGGGAAACTGCACGCAGGTTTGCACTCCGATTCAGGTGACTTTCACGGCGATTGACTCATGTAATGCGCAGAGTTCGCCTGTTACCTGCACGGTTAATCCGAACAATCAGGCTCCCACGGCCACATGCTACACGGGCAACCCGACTCAGGTATTTTACGGTGAGCCAGCCACGATTTGCGTCACAGTGGCAGATGCCGAAAATTGCATCAACGGAGTGACGGCCTCGTGGAATAGCGGTCTTTCAACCTGTTCATACAATGGTCCGGCTACTTTGGCGGCCCCGGGAAGATATTGCATCACGATTCCTGCAATTTGCACGCGCATTTGCGGCGTGAGCGGACAGCCCGCCACGATCGCGGTGACTTTCATCGCGACAGACTGCTGCAATCAAAATTCGGTTCCGGTTACTTGCAATCTGCAGGTTGTAAATCGTCCGCCGACCAATGTCTGCTGGACGGGCAATCCGACGACGTATCAGTATGGCCAGCCGCTGACCTTATGCGCCACTGCGGCGGACGTAGATGGAAATCTTCAGGGCGTTTCAGCCACCTACAATGTGGGTCCGGGCTGCACGTTTACCGGAGCCGCAACGTTTAATGGTTCTGCCTGGTGCGTGACGATTCCCGGCACCTGCACTGACACCTGCACCACGATTCAGGTGACGTTCCGCGCCGTGGACAGTTGTGGTGTGCAAAGTGCTGCGCCTGTAACCTGCTCGGCAACGTTGAACAATCTGCCGCCAACGGCCGCCTGCTTCACGGGCAATCCTGCCACCTATTTGTGGGGAGTTGGTTTTGACGTGTGTGCGACGGCGACGGATCCCGAGGGTTGTATTCAGCGTGTAGCCGCGACCTACAATTTGGGCGCGGGCTGCACGTTCAACGGCAATGCGACTTTTGCCAACGGCCGTTACTGTGTGAGCATCTCCAATGCTTGCGCGATGCGCTGCACGCCGATTTCGGTGACGTTTACTCCCTATGATTGCTGTGGATTGGCCGGAACACCGGTGACCTGCACAGTAAATAATCAGCCGCGTGATCCGGTGGTGACCTTGTGGCCGGGCAATCCGGCGACGTATGGCTATGGCCAGCCGGTGACCGTGTGCGGACTCGTGAGCGATCTTGACAACAACGTGGTGCAAGTCACCGCGACCTACACAACTTGTACCTGCACGGCAACGCCCGCGACGCCGACTCAAGTGGAGCCGGGCCGCTGGTGTATATTAATCCCTGGAAGCTGCACTGCATGCTGTGGACCGATCAGCTTTACGATTACCGCGCGCGACAGCTGCAATCGAACCGCAAGTGCAACGGGTACGATTCAGATGCAGCAATATGATCCCGTGATTATTTGCGCGGACGATTTCCCGACCTTCCTCTATGAGGGCGAGGCGGCACAGTTGTGCGCGCAGGTGACGGATACGGATAACAACGTCTCGGCAGTGACAGCTACCTATAACGTGACTCCCGGTGGACTGCCTTATTGCGATGGATCGGACGCCGCAGTAAACATGGGCGGTGGACGTTGGTGTTTGAACCTGCCGGCGGGATGTACCAATGGTTTGGGCGGACAGACCCTGCTCGTTCGCTTCATTGTCACAGACGCCTGCCTGGGTGATGACACGGTGGAGTGCGCGGCTCCGGTAATTCCGCAATATTGCTGGGACCTCGGCGATCTGGAGGATTATGAAACCGACATGCAGTGTTCCGGCGGACCTGCACACGCGTACCGCATTCCTGCACCGAGCAACGGGCACGCTTATATTGCATGGCTTGGCGATGAATCCGATTGCGACAGCGAGCCGGGTGAAGACTATGATGAGACACAGGATGATGGCCTGCTTCATACGGCAACCACGGCCGAGTTCTGCGAATATTACGGAGGTTTCCGCGGCTGCGATGAGCTGACGCTGCAGGTTGATGTTTCTACAGGTCCCGGATACAGCGGACAAGTCCTTCGTCTGTCAGTCTGGTACGATGCCAATGCGGACAACGATTTTGATGATGATTTCGATTGCGCAGTCGGAGACGGATTCTCCGAATGGCTGGTTCAGGATCGAATTGTAACCCCCGGCATCAATAACATAACGGTGGTTGCTGACAACTTTGACCCCAACGGTGAAATCAACATCCGCATGAGACTTGGTGTGGCCACGACATTCGGCAGATTTGGATATGCAAATGATCCCAATTCGCCGCCGTGCGCCGCATTTGTCGACGGCGAAGTGGAGGACTACCACTTCTTCTGCCCGGACGTGGTCGACTGCTGCACGCTCTGCGATGTGGATCCGCCGTTTGTACAGACCAACGGCTTCGTCGAGAACAGCGACCTGAACATGCACCTTGTGGCGCAGATGCGTCAGAATCGTATTCGCTTGAACTGGCAGGCAGTGCCCGGCGCACAGTACTACCAGATCTATCGCGGCAATGCGGGTCTGCCGTTTGAAGCGCTGACTTCGATGGGTTATGTGGATGCGAGTGTGACCAGTTGGACGGACATGTCGGCAACGATTCCGAATCTGCCGGCCCGTCAGGAATATCAGGTTGCGGCATTCGTGATTGAGCCGCGCCAATTGTCGTCG
>CAZVXJ010000028.1:0-17845 GCA_964631675.1 uncultured Alphaproteobacteria bacterium | reverse complement strand
CTACATCGACGGAGATGAAACTGGACAGGTTGGCCCGGCGGATACTCAATACGTGGACACGCCGTCTTCGCCAAGCCGTGTTTACACGTGGACGGTTAGAGGAATTGACGAGGTTCCGAATGCCGGTCCTGCCGGCAGTGTTTCGGCATCGGTGATTGATCCTTGGTCTGTGGTACCATATTCCTGGATTGACATCAGCCAGACAGGGACCCCTATTGTGGTGGGTGATGATCAGTACTCTACGCCCATCAACCTGGGATTCACGTTCACTTTCTACGGCAATGATTATACGCAGGTGAAAGTGGCATCGAATGGGTTCACCACATTCAATCTGGCGGACCAGTTCCCGTCGCTGTTTGAGATCCCGATTCCCGATCCGCAGTTGCCCAATGATGTGATTTACTACTTCTGGGACGATTTGAATCCCGGTGCGGGCGGACAGGTCTTATACCGCGCGCAGGGGGGACAGTTCATTGTTAGCTTCCTAAACGTTCCCCACTTCGGCAGCGGCGAAACTTACACGTTCCAGTGTATTATGTCTTCGGATGGCTCCATCTTATTGAACTACCAGACCGTACCGATCAGTAGTAGCTGTCTGATTGGAATTGAGAATTCCACCGGTACTTCAGCGTTTCAGGTTTGGTACGATGGTTTCGGAGAATTCGAGCCGACGAACAGCAGCGCCATACAGTTCTTTGGACCTCCGCCGCCTCATGCCAATGTATCCGGGCACGTCACGTTGGACGGTGTAGGTAATGTGGTCACCAACACAAACATTTCGGCAAACGGTGCCAGTCACCCGACAGCCAGTCCAGATGTGAATGGCAATTACACATTGTTAGATGTGATCTTGGGACAGCGACGGATCATCGCCACACTTCCCGGCTACCATACCGACACCATTAACGTCAATGTTCCTGCAGGCGGGTTGACGGGCGTGAACTGGACCTTGGTACGTCTTGATCCGCCGGCACCGACCAATCTCGTTGGCACGGTCAATGAAGGCACGGGACTGGTCACACTTAACTGGGACGATTCGCCAGATCCAGCGGTGGATGTGTACAAGGTCTACCGGAAGACTTCTACCGAGCAGAATTTCACGCTGATCAATACCGTTACTCAGTCTCAGGCCACTGATCAGCTGACAACTGACAACATCTACAACTATGTCGTTACAGCGGTGGATAACAATGTTTCCACCCCGGTTGAGTCAGACAACTCTAACCGCATCACGGTATTGTATGGCTCGATTCCGCCCTCGAACCTGGTGGCAAACGGCAACTTCGATGATCATATTCACCTGGCGTGGCTGCCTCCGGGTGTAGAGCAGTCTTTCCAATTGTTCTACGATGACAGTACATCAGAACAGTGGTTCCGTGTTGCAAATCCGAACGGCCAGACCGACTTTTTCGCGGTTCGTTTCACACCTCCCGCCGCCGATACGGCGAACTACCCGCTTCCAATTCAGTCGGTGAACATTTACATGGAGCGCGACGATGAGTTGCCGTCTGTAAAAGTCTGCCCTGATGCGAATGGCATTCCGGACTTTGGCAATCCGCTGATTGAGTGGTCGGACATTGGCGCAGACGGCACACCGGGCTGGTTGATAGGCAGTGCGGCCGGTGAGGCGTTCCTTGAAGACGATTCGGACTTCTGGGTGCTCTGGCAGTTCCCACCGGGAATCATCGGACCGGGAACGGGATCCGACGCGAATGCTCCTGATCTCAGATCGTATTGGACACAGGGCCATCCGAACTGGTTCCAGTGGCAGGCGCACGACTGGATGGCTCGTGTTTGGTTGGGCGGTGCCCCGGCGGCGGCGTCCAGTGGCCGTGGCTATGTTCTCTCGGTCGGTGATCCTCAGGGCTATCGAATCGAGGCCATTCCCGAAGGCGTCACTGCACCGCTCATGAGTCCGCAAAAGGAACATGAAGTCGCTCCACAGATGCGTGGTCCGGTTGCTAACCGTGTATCCGCCATCAAGTCAGGCAAGACCAAAGCGTCTGACGCGTTTTCCAAATTCGGTCTCGATACTCCTTCAAACGAGGCATATTCCGTTGCACCGTCTCTGGTGTATCAAGTGGAAGAAAACCGCAACACGCTGGACGAAATCCTGTATTATATCGTCTATCGTGATGGAGCAGATGTCGGCCACCCGACGGGAACATCATTTGACGATCCTCGCCCGGAAAACACCCCGACTGACTATTATGTCAGGGCGTTTTATGACAACGGAGAGCTTTCCGCTCCAAGTAACACGCTGCTGGACCGCACCTGCAATATGGCACCGGCGGCTCCGCCTTCGATGAATCTCACTCCGGTTGGGCAGTCGGCGATGCGGGTTTCCTGGACGGCTCCCAACACGAACGCGAACGGGCAGAATCTGGTCGACCTGCAGGGATTCCGCGTGTACCGTGATGGTGCACAAATCGCTGCAGTCGGTGCCGCCGTGCTTGAGTACTTGGACACACCTCCGGTTCCGAATCAGTTCTATACGTGGTCTGTACGCGCACTGGATGAAGTGCCGAATATTGGTCCCAGTACGGATAGAATCGGAGCGGTCCAAAGTCCGTGGGAGATCGTAGATCCGGAGTGGATTGATATCTCGCAAAACGGTATCAACACCGGAATGACGGGCGATGATCAGAACGTTGGACCTTTCCCACTCGGGTTTAACTTCGAGTACTACGGGCAAACATATTCCTCGGTCTATATCTGCAGCAACGGTTGGGCCTCATTCACCAGTACGAGTTCCCGCTACTGGAATGGAAACCTACCTGATGCAGAAGAACCGAATACAGTGCTGTACGCATTCTGGGACGATCTCTACCTCCCAAGTGGTGGCCAAGTTAATTACCGCGCCGAAGCCGCAGAGGATCGTTTCATTATTAGTTGGCTGGATGTGCCGCACATTGCTGGAATTGGAACCTATACGTTCCAGATTGTGATTAACGAGAACGGCTCGGTTCAGTTCAACTATGAAGACATGCAGGGCGACGTGTCACAGTCGACGGTTGGAGTTGAGAACGAGAATGGAACAGAGGCCATCGAACTTTGGGCCAATGGTGCAGGGCCGTGGCAGCCGCAGTCACCTGCATCAATTGATTTCTGGGGCGGACCATCTGGAGAAATCCAGGGGACAGTCGTTGCTTTCGGACCGAATACTCCGATTGCAAACGCCGTCGTCTGGATGGAAGGCCTCCCGGACACTGCTTATACGGATGGAACCGGATTCTACTCGCTTGGAGCCGAGCCGGGCACCTATACCGTGGGCTTCTACAAGCGCGGATATTGCGATACGACTGTTGCAAACATCGTGGTCGAGGACGATCAGGTTACGGTGCAGAACATGGCTCTCCGCTCGCCGACCATTAACTTCAGCGTGACGTCCATCTCGGTGGCCACATGGCCGGGGCATGACATCACCACGACATTTAACATCGGCAATCCTACCGGACAGTGCGGACTGGAATACGTCATCAGTGACAATGCCAACTGGTTAAGCGCCGCCCCTGCAGTTGGGACGATTCAGACCGGTCAATCTCGAGAAATCACGGTGTCGATGAACGTTCAGAGCCTCAACCCCGGTCAGGAGTATCAGGCTACCTTGCGTGTGCAGCACAATGCTCCGGGAGATTCTGTCACGATTCCGGTCACTTTGTTCATCTCGCTGGATGCTGACGATCCGGCCGGGTCGATTCCGACGGAATACGCATTCCACCCCAACTATCCAAATCCGTTCAATGCCACGACCGAGTTCCGATTCGATCTCCCGCAGGAGAGTCGAGTACTACTTTCGGTGTATAACATGCTCGGTCAGGAAGTGGCGACGATAGTGAACGATGTATATCCTGCGGGTCGTCACCGGGTTTCATTCACGGCAGATGGACTAACGACCGGCATGTACATCACCCGCATGGAAGCTGGCACTTACTCGTCTATCGGTAAGATCCTCTTACTGAAGTAAGTCAAAAGTCCCAGGGTGGGTTGAACAACCTGCTCTGGATTCTATCAAAAAGAGGGCGAGCCCGTCAAGGGTTCGCCCTCTTTTTTCGTAGTGCGCCATCGCTTGCAGCGCCAAGTCACGTGTAACACCGTAATAACAGCAGCGCGGCCTGCAAGCCGCGCTACCCAATCCGAGGAAAGGCAATCACACGCAGTGTGTCAGTTCCACGGCTCGTCGGCAGTCGGGCCGTAGATTGAGGGCACTTTTGCTCCGGCCATGCGCAGGTAGATGGAATATTGACCGCGATGATGAATCAGGTCATAGAGCATGGACCACAAGACGTCGCCGCGCCGGACCCGCACCATTTTGCCCGGGCCGCCGAAGAAGTCCATTTCTCCGTTCCAGTCTGCCTCACTCATTCTTGCAAGATCTACGGCAATACGCTTGGAGCCTTTTTCAAGCCGGTCAATGATCTCAGGAATCGTTCCTTCGAGCTGCGGAAATGCCGTGAAGTCGATCGCCCCTTTGATCGCGCCGTCAAAAAGTACATGCTCGGATACAAATGTGAAGGCAAGTTCACGTGCGGTTTTGCATTTTTCAGCAGGCCGTAGGTCCGGCTTGTCCGCGGGATAGTTTCTAAGCACTTTCAACAGCACATTCATCTCGCGGTCAAAGTTCTTGAGAAAGGATTGTAGTTCGGTCATTCGGAGTTCTCCTGTGTTGCTCGGCTATTTTTCATTCTTCCAGCGGGTCTCCCATCCTTTGGGCTGCCCCTTCAGGTATTTATCAAACCATTCGAGCATCATTTCGCGGTGGGCGATGAGATTCTCAAACTTCACATTAATGTTGTGCGTCTCGTCGACGAATTTTACATAGGCGACGTCGCGGCCGAGCAGTTTCAGCGCCGTAAACATCTGGTCGGATTCATTCGGCGGCACATTCGGATCAGACGCTCCGTGCATAATCAGGAGCGGAGTCTTGATTTTGTCCGCACTAAAAATTGGAGACTTGTCCACGAAGATATCCTTGTGTGACCATGGCAGGCTGCCCGGCGCCGCGAGGTCTCCGTACCAGTAACCCCACGTTCCGGCACCAAAGTAATTGGCGATATTGCTGATACCATACATATCCACTAAAGCAGTAAACATGTCTGTTTTTGTAGCCAGATCGAGCGTAATAAATCCGCCGTAGCTGCCTCCGTATGCACCGATGCGCTCGGGATCAAGATAGCTTTTCGCGGCAAGGATTTTCTTCGTGCCTTCGATGACATCCTCTGTGGCTGCCGTACCCCAGTCGTTCGAGTGCCAGTCCGCGAATTCTTGTCCGTAGCCCACGCATCCGCGCGGATTGAGCACATAGACGACATAGCCGTTTGCGCACCACCAATGGTACGAGAAGGTGAATCGTTCGTCGCGCGGGGTGACTCCGCCATAGTAGTAAACGACCAGTGGATACTTCTTAGCCGAGTCGAAGTCCTTTGGCAGATGGACCCAGCCATCTATGGTGTCACCATTTGAATTGACAAATTCCCAATCCTCGGCACGGGCAAGATCCAGGCGATTCAAAAGCTCACGATTGGGATCGAGCAATTGCGTTTCGCGCTTAGTTGCTGCGTTGTAGCAATACAGCGCGGCGGGCTTGTCCATGGCTTGCGCAATGTAGCAGATCATGGAACTGGAGCGTGAAACGGCCACGGGTTCTACGACAGGCAAGGAGAGGTTCACACGCTGAAAAGTTGTACTGCCGGGAGCGCCTTCATAGAGCGGGATATCTCCTTCAAGCACGGCGGAGAAATAGACTTTACCATTGCCCGCAACGGCGATCTTGGGTGTACTGGACATCTCAGAGGGACTGAAACGTTCATTCGAGGTCAGGTTCTTGATAGACTTGTCTCGAAGCGTCACCTGATACACACAGTGATGGTTAACGTTATGGAACACTGTGTCTGACGCCAAAGATGGATAGCTATTCGCGGTATAGAGGATGGCTTTTTCACCGGGCAGCCAACACAAGTTTTCAATTGGTTCCGTGAGTTGAAGGCTGAGGATTTTCTCGCCCGACCGTGATTTGAGGTCATAGACCCAGAGTTCGGTATCGCGATACGGACGGCCCACTCGGGGAACGTAGCACACGAAGGCGAGTTTGTCACCAATTGGTGAGAGTTCAAAATTGACAAGATAGTGACGGCTCAGGCCGCTAAGAGCATGAGTGACTCCGCTTGCAATGCAGTGTTCAAACAGCCTGCGTTCGCGATTGATCTCGGTGTCGCGGTCTTCGATTTCGTCGAACAAGCTGTAGCCTGATTTGTTTTCTGGCTTTTCGTCGTCAGCGGAATAATACAAGTACTTTTCATCTGCCGAACAGACGACGCGGTCGAGAGCTTTCACAGGAGGCAGCAATTCGCGGCTGACTCCTGTTCCTATGTTGTAGGACACAATGCGTTTGCCGTCATCCGAGGATTGCGAGTATGCGAGTTCGGGTGACTGGGCCATGAAAAATAAATTGCCGGGTGCGCTGGCCGGGCGGAGCGTGGTCACAAGCGCCGCGGTCAGAGTCGAATAGATCTCGATCCACGAGTCTTTCTTGAATTTTGCATCGCGCTTAGCCCGGACGACCGCGACATATTTCCCGTCCGCAGAAATCACAGGACTCGTGAGCTCCTGAAACAACCCCCAATCTGCAAAGTCAGCAGGCGTGCGCCGTGGATTAGTTGAGACTGAAAACGAACCGGAGAACGCGGAGTCAGACTTGAGTATGGCATGAAAACCCCAGTCTGTCGGGCTTAAACTGGCTTCTGAAGCAAATTTCAGCACCAGAAGGTGCCGTCCGGTGTGCGCGTCGAGAGTTCCGGACAACTCATACCGTTTGTCTGTTTGGGTCGTCTGTTTGCCCACTGATTTTCCGTCGAACCATGCCGCGACGGGTTTTCCAGAGCGAACAGAAAGTTTGATTTCCTGCTGCCGATCTGTTTCGACACAGCTGACGGCAAACAAGTTATAGGGCATCGGGCCCCCAATCTTGAATTGCAAACTGTCATTAGATCGCTCTTCCCAGTTAATCGACTCGTTGGATGACCATTCAAACTTCTCGCCGGATGACGGCCACGGCAGGCGTGAGTTAATCTCTACCTGCTCGAGCGTGGACTCTGGCTTAAACACCGAATCGGCGAAGAGCGGCGTCGGGATAGAAAGGGGCCCGGCAATCAGCCATTGGTTGATTTTGATTTCTGAGCCGGCGTGCGCGAGGGTCGCAAGGGCAAGCAGCAGCGGAAGCATGAGTCTGAGTGTCATGGAGCGCAGGTCAGGTTATCCAAACAAGTAATTACAAATTGCAATGGAAACAATGTACCCGGAGAGATTGCCGATCAGACAGGCGGGCAGCGCGTGACGGGTGTTTTTGACTGCGATAGCGCCGAAGTAGACGGCAATGATGTAGAAGGTTGTTTCGTTGGAACCGTTGATTACCGAGAGTATGTTGCCAATCAGCGAATCGGGTCCGTAGGCCGTCAACCCCTCGGCAAGCACGCCTTGCGCCCCGGAACCGGAGAGCGGCATAATTAGCATCATGGGTAATGTTTCGGGCGGCACGCCCAGCGGTTCGAGCATTGGGGCGAGAAATGCTGCAATGGAATCCATCGCTCCCGATGCGCGAAACATTCCAATGGCCACGAGCATCGCCACGAGATAAGGGATGATTCGCAGGGCAACATTGAATCCTTCTTTTGCGCCCTCTACAAACGATTCGTAAACACGAATCTTTTTGAAGACGGCAACCGCGAGAATCAGAACAATGATCGTGGGAATTGCCCACTGGGAAACAATGTTGCTTGCGACAATGAACCACTCACCCATTGGATTTCGCCTTTTTCCTTGTGCCCCACCGCTGCAGCAGCAAGGCGGCGGCGACTCCGACGATGGTGTTCAGAATTGTCGCAACAATCGTGGGCAGCAGAATCGATGTTGGGTTCGCGGCATCTTTTCTCAATGCAATGATGGTTGCCGGGATGAGCGTGATCGCGGTAGCATTGATTACAACGAACATCACCATCGCATTGGTGGCGGTGTCTTTTTCCGGATTGAGTTCCTGCAGATCATTCATGGCTTTGAGGCCAAGCGGAGTTGCGGAATTCCCGAGACCGAGGATGTTCGCGGCCATGTTAGCTGTCATCGAACCCATGGCGGGATGATCTTTTGGAACTTCGGGAAAGAGGCGATGTAAAATTGGCCGAACGATTCGCCCGAGGGATTGCACCAGTCCTGCCATTTCAGCGACTTTCATCAGCCCCAGCCACAGCGCCATGACGCCGACGAGCCCAATCGAAATCTCGACAGCAGTCTTTGCATAGCTGAATGCAGCCTTGGTCACCTCATCCATCTTACCATTGATTGCGCCGATTACGAAGGACAGAGCAATCAAGCCAAACCAGATCCAATTGATCATACAGGTTTCTGGGATAGTGTATTTGTAGAGCCAGCTCGGTTGCCGCCTAAGATACCGACTGGCTCGGAAAATCACAAGGAGAATTGGGTGGACTTGATCCGTATAATTACGATTACCTGTATCAGGCTTGGGCTTAGATACGCCGTTCGCGCACTTCAAGCTGGCCGCTGCGTTCTACAGACTTAAGTCAATTAAAAACAAACACTATTGTGTATTTCGGAGTTTGACAATGCACCAAAAATTGAGTATATTGCGGGTTAATTCGCGTTAAGAGGTCAGTTGCGCTCAACAACCAATGGTACTAAATCTTTGCAAGAACTGAGTTTGCCAGTCATGCCGGACACGGAATTGGCGGGTACGCCATCACGAATCGGTCTGCGAAATCGGCCGGTGCGGGAGGTGCGTATTGGCTCGGTCACGATTGGTGGCGATCATCCGGTTGCCATCCAGTCCATGACCCTCACCGACACCCGGGACGTGCGGGAGACTCTCAACCAGATTCACAGGCTGGAAGAGGCGGGTTGTGAGATTATTCGCGTGGCTGTGCCAGATGACGAGGCAGCGGCGGCCTTGCCGCTGATCAAGCGCGAAATGAGCGTTCCGCTGATCGCGGATATTCATTTTCACTATAAGCTGGCGCTGAAAGCGATTGATGCTGGAGTGGACAAGATTCGCATTAATCCGGGAAATCTGGGCGGCGAGGGTCGGGCAAAAGTAGTGACGAAAGCCGCACGCGAAGCGGGCATTCCCATGCGCGTAGGAGTGAACAGCGGTTCGCTCGAAAAGGACTTGATTGATAAGTATTGCGGTCCGACTCCACAAGGCATGGTCGAATCGGCGCTCAGGCATATTCAGTTTTTGGAAGATGAAGGTTTTTTCAATATTGTTCTGTCGCTCAAGGCGTCGAATGTGCCGCGCATGATTGAGGCGTATACTCTGATGCGCGAACAGACCGATTATCCGCTGCATTTGGGAGTAACCGAGGCAGGGCCACCTTCGACGGGCATCATTAAGTCGGCAATGGGCATCGGCTATTTGCTGGCAAATGGCATCGGCGAGACGCTGCGTGTCTCTTTGACTGCCGATCCCGTTGAAGAAGTCCGAGTGGCTTGGGAGATTCTGAAATCTCTGGGCCTGCGTGTGCGCGGTCCGAATCTGGTGGCCTGTCCCTCCTGCGGCAGATGCGAAGTAGATTTGATTGACCTGACCACTAAAGTTGAGCAAGCGATTGCCGGATTGAAAAAGCCGCTACATATTGCGGTGATGGGCTGCGTGGTGAATGGTCCCGGCGAAGCGCGCGAAGCGGATCTTGCTTTGGTGGGCGGCAAGAATAAAGGCATGATCATGAAAGACGGCAAGATCATCGCGACGCTGCCGGAAGATCAACTCATTCCAAGGTTGCTCGAAGAAGCGGACAAATATGATGTCAGCGGCCGCGCGGAAGGTAAGCCGAGGCTGATGGCGGGGGCATAGTCAATGCTCCGGAAAATCTCCATCGCATCGAAGTTCGCCGAGATTCACGAGATCGAGCATCCGCATATCGTAGCGGAGGTGAATGATTTTCAGATGAAGTTCACGAAGCTGAAGGGGGAGTTTGTCTGGCATCATCATGAACTGGAAGATGAGTTGTTTCTGGTGGTGAAGGGGCAGCTCAAGATGCAATTTCGGGATGAAACTGTGCTGGTGAACGAAGGGGAGATGATTGTCGTGCCGCATGGAGTCGAGCACTGCCCGGTGGCGGAAGAAGAAACACATATTATTTTGTTCGAACGGAACTCGACGGTTAATACCGGCAACGTCCGGAACGAAAAGACGTTAACGACACTTGACCGAATCTGAGTTTCGGCGGAAAGACTAACCTAATTTATGCCCAGAGATTATCCTAAATCCTCATCGCGCGGCGGTGCCAGACCGGCTTCCGGTCCACGCAAACCGGGCGGTTTCGCAAAGAAACCGTGGGAGCGCCGCGAAGGAGGAGCTGCAGGCAGCGACAGACCCTATCGCAAACCATTCGGAGAGAAGCGAGAATTCGACAG
Source organism: uncultured Alphaproteobacteria bacterium (assembly GCA_964631675.1). Lineage (GTDB taxonomy): Bacteria > Electryoneota > RPQS01 > RPQS01 > RPQS01 > CAZVXJ01. Next base: position 7,423 of record CAZVXJ010000028.1, on the reverse strand, counting down.
ACCTCCGCGAAGAGAGTTTGATGGGCCGAAACGGGATTTCGGTGAGAAACGGGATTTTCGCCCACCGCGTTATGATGAGGAACAGTTTACGGCGACTGGAAAAGTTGCAGAGATCGTCGGCATTGAGCCGCAGTCCAAGTTTGAGATGCTGAAAAGACTCTGGGATTTTTTTCGTGATGAGGACATTATTGTCGCGGCCAAAGCCACACGTCGCCCCCCGCGTGCTGACGACTGGCGAACGGATGGGGAAGATCGACCCAGACGGATATCGCGTTCTATGGAAGACGATGCACCGGAAAAAAAGCCGTACCGTAAGCCGGCAGGCAATCACCCTACGGCACTGAAGGCGAAGAAACTGGAAGGTGTGGTACGCAAGAAGTTAGGCGAACGGCGCGAAAGATAGAAAGGATATCCATTGACTGTCAACTTGACTACCATTGAAACCAGGAAGTCTGAACCGTACACAAATGAGACGGAGAAGGCACAATTCGAGCAATTGGACAAACTGATTCAGTCCCTGCGTCCAATTTTTATTGAAGAAGGCGGGGATGCTAAAACTGTAGATGTGCGCGACGGCGTTGCGCGGATTGCCTTTGGCGGCGGATGCGAAGGCTGCGGCGGCGCTCTCTCGAACATGGAAGGCGGCCTCAGGCTCATGATTCTGGAGAAGGTGACGGGACTCCGGGAAGTCATTTTTGAATAGAGGCCCAGACAAGCTCGCGCAAGTTCCCTCGAGCGATAAGCGTGCGGACAACGGTTCCGGGAACGGGACCTACAGGAACAACTTCCCTACCTCGGGCCCATCATCGGGTGACGGTGAAGTGTTGGGAGGATTTGCGCTTGTGGTGGACAAAATTTGGCTGTTCTTTTCATCCGTTAAGCTGCTCATCGTGCTGCTCATTTTACTTGCGGCGGCGATGAGTTACGGCACGTATGTGGAAACCGTATTGTCCAATGGCGCGGCCCGTATACTTGTATATCGCACGTGGTGGTTTGATACCTTGATGGTGCTGTTGGCCATGAATCTGATTGGATGCACACTAAGACGGGCACCGTACAAGCCACATCAGGTATTCTGGCTTTCCACTCACGTCGCACTGTTGATTCTGATGGCCGGATCCATCGTGACTCACCGATTTGGCATACAGGGCCAGATGGTCGTGCCCGAGGGCGAGGCGAGCGGAGTGTTCCATGAAGAGACGCTTGACCGCGAGAATCTCGACATGGTGATGGGTTCTGAGCGGGAACTGCCGTTTGAGGTGCATTGCAACGACTTTGCACAAATTCTTTATCCCGGCTCAGCAATGACCCGGATTTTTCGCTCTGAAGTTTGGGTCGTGGATGAAGCGACAGGCGATACGACGTTTTGGGACGTCATGTTAAATCACCCACTCGTTTACGAAGGCTACAAGATTAGCCAAGCCTCGTGGATAGATCTAAAGGATGGACGGCAAGCGACTGTGATGGGCGTGTCTTATGATCCGGGAATTCCGTTTATGTATGTCGGCGGTGCGCTTCTGGTACTAAGTATGGCCGGCATCTATTTTGTCAAGCCCTGGATCAAACGCAAGTACCCGCCGAAACCGATGATTCGTCAGGTCAAATTGCCTGAGGACACGGAAATGTCGCGGGAAATGACTCCAGCCTGAATTGAAGCAAGATTAGGAGAGCGACACTCATGACACGCATATTTTCCGTTGGCTTCCTCGGATTGGTTCTCGGGCTAACGATTTCTTCGAACGCGATCTTCGCTTCGAGTGACGCTGAGTATGATTGGGATCTCGCGGGCCACATCGCCGTTCAGCACGGAGGAAGAGTCAAACCGCTCAACACCTTTGCGCGCGAGCTTGTACAGCAGGTCCACGGCAAATCGAGCTTTGATGGGCAGCATCCGGTGGAAACCTACTTTCACTGGATGTCGGATGGCGAATACTGGGCTGACCAAAAACTCTTTCATATCGGCAAAGGTCCGCTCCGCGACGCACTCGATCTGCCCAAAGACGGCGGCAACTATTTTGAAATGTCGAAGCTGCAGTCCAATCTGGAGCTCATGCAGCTTGCGCGTGGCGCCTTCACTGCGGATCAGGCGGGAGAAAAGCCGACATTTGAGCAGAATAAGGCCAACGAGCTGCTCGGACGGATGAATATTCTGTCCGAAGTTTTTACTCACTCGACTCCACGTTTTGTACCGCAGCCAGGCGGTGATCCCGAAACCAATTGGGCAAACATGCCGGAGGTACTGGATGATTACGAAGACAGTACGCTGGTTCCGGGCAATGAGGCGCAGGTTGACGATGCAAGACAAGCCCTGGCGATTGCATTTTCGGGAATGTATCTTTCTCTGCGCGATGAACGCCCGGATATGTTTAACACCTCGGCAAGGGTGTTCTTGAGCACGCAATCCGCGATGCTTGCACCGGCGGAGGGAGTTTCCTCGCGAGTCAAGTGGGAGAACGTGTACAACACGATTAAGCCGTATACCGTTGCAAAATTCCTGCTGCTCAGCGCGTTTGTGCTGCTTGCGCTTAGTTTGAAGGCAAGCTGGGCAAAAGTGCGCTGGCCCGGAGTCATCCTGTTGATTGGCGGCTTTCTCTACTACACTTTGGGCATGTCACTGCGGGCTTATGTCAGCGGCCGTGCTCCCTGGTCCAACATGTATGAATCTCTGCTCGCGATTGGTTGGTCGCTGTTGCTGATTGCGATCATCTATGAGTTCATTCGCAGGGACCGGGTTCTGGCGATGGTGGGCTCACTACTGGGAGTGTTCGTTCTTGGGATAGCGCAGTACGCCAGTCTGGATCGCGGCATCAATCCGCTGGTTCCGGCACTGCAAAGCTATTGGCTGAACTACCATGTGATCATTACGCTCTCCAGTTATTCGTGCTTTGCCATTGCCATGGGTATGGGACATGCGGTGTTGGCCGCGGCGGTGAAGACAAAGGGGCAAGTTACACCCACGGTGGCCAGTCTTGCCAAGGCAAACCTAAAAATTATTCAGCTTGGCACTCTGCTTCTCATAACCGGAATTTTGCTTGGTGCCGTATGGGCTAACGTGAGTTGGGGACGATTCTGGGGCTGGGATCCGAAAGAGACCTGGGCGCTGATCACTTGGTTTGTGTATGTTGTATTCTTGCACGGACGAAGCGCAGGGTGGCTCGGTTGGCGCGGACTTGCGGCTTACTCAGTCGGCGCATTTCCAGTCGTGATCATGACGTATTACGGTGTAAATTTCTATTTGTCCGGGCTGCATAGCTACGGAGCCGGCTCAGCTCCCGGCATCCCGTGGCAGTTGTTCGCGTACATGGGACTTGAGACAGTCTTTTTGATTTGGGCATTGGGCAAATTGAAGGGAACAGTTCCCAAGCGACCCAAGCCGGGCGGTTCGTCGTCGCAGTCAGTGCGACCACAGGTGGTTCGGGCATCGGAGGTATCGTAGTTGCATAAGAATCGCGAAGAGAATGACCGCATTCCCGTGATCAATCGCGTGAATGAACCGGCGGATCTCAAGAACCTTACCGTTGAAGAACTTGAACAGCTTTGCGTGGAGCTCCGTGCGGAGTTGTGGGACACGATTAATGCGGTCGGGGGACATCTTTCGGCGTCGATGGGAGTCGTTGAGCTGTCGGTTGCGCTGCATTATGTTTATGATGCCCCCAAAGATAAGATTGTTTGGGACGTGGGGCATCAAGGCTACATTCACAAGATGCTCACCGGCCGACGCGAGCTGTTGAATACCATCCGCCAGTATAAGGGTCTGTCCGGATTTCTAAGACGCGATGAGAGCGAATTTGATGCTTTCGGCGCCGGACATGCATCTACAGCACTCAGCGCCGCGTACGGCATGGCAGTCGCACGCGACTTGAAAGGCGAGTCTAACAAAGTTATTGCCGTGGTCGGCGACGGCAGCCTCACCGGCGGGCTCGCTTTTGAAGCATTGAATAACGCAGGACCATCCGGTCGTGATTTCACGGTCATCTTGAATGATAACGGCATGTCCATCTCGCGAAACGTTGGTGCTGTTCCAAAATTTCTGGCGAAGATGGAGACGAATCCGAAGCTAAGTAAAGTCAAGGATGACATCTGGAAGCTGTTGGGTGAATCTCCAGTGGGTGCTCGGACACTGCAAAAGATGGCGGGGCGCATGGAAGCGTCCCTAAAGACCATGATTTCGCCGGGAATGTTGTTTGAAGATTTGGGCTTCCAATATTTTGGTCCATTTGATGGCCATAATTTGCGCGAGATGATTGAAGTCCTGCAAAACATAAAGACTGCTCACAAGCACCCGGCGATTGTTCACATGCTGACGATGAAAGGCAAAGGCAGGGAGTGTGCCGAGGCCGATCCAATTGCATGGCACGCCGTCAAGGGCATTCCGGCGAAAGTCGAGCCGAGGTCTGAACCGGTCGTGATACCCCAGACGATGGCGTATATGGATGTGTTTGGCGAACAGATGATCCGCGAAACGGCGCGCGATTCTCGCGTTGTAGCGATCACCGCCGCGATGAAAGAGGGAACCGGACTAGTGAAGTATGCGGAGACGCATCCTGCTAACTTCTTCGATGTGGGCATCGCCGAAGGCCACGCGGTAACGTTTGCTGCCGGACTCTCGACCGAAGGATTGCGCCCGGTTGCAGCGATTTACTCAACTTTTCTGCAACGCGCCTATGATCATCTGGTGCATGATTGCGCGCTTCAAAACCTGCCTGTGCTATTCTGCATGGATCGCGCCGGACTGGTGGGGGAGGATGGCCCTACGCACCATGGATGCCTGGATCTCGCTTATTTGAATTGTGTTCAGAATATGGTTGTTGCCGCTCCTCGCTCCGGTCAAGAGCTGCGAGATCTCATGCACACCGGGTTAGAGCATCAGGGCGGGCCATTTGCAATTCGATACCCACGTGACAAGACTCCGGACGTGATTGACTGGAAACTGGAGCCCCGAAGCCTGCCGGTTGGCAAGTGGGAGGTGATTCGCGAGGGCAAGAAAGTGCTTGTGCTGGCCATTGGTACGATGGTCGAATCCGCCCGGCGTATCATCACCAATGAGGAATTGAATATCACATTGATCAATTGCCGTTTTCTGAAGCCGATGGATGCCGAGCTCTTGCATGTCATGCTTTCCCGTCACGAGTCCGTGCTGACTATTGAAGAAGGAGTCGGCTTCGGCGGCTTGGGTACCAGCGTATCGCATTTTATGGCAGCGAATGGGTATGGATGTGCATTTGAGTCCATGCACCTGCCGGATGAGTTTGTTGAGCACGGCAAGCGTGATCAGTTGCTAAGTCTGTGCGGTCTTTCAGACAACGATATCCGCGAGACAATCCGGCGAATGATGCGCAGCGAATCACGTTCCGAGTCAGCAGCACCTGCAGGGAAACGAGTGTCGCGCATTAGCAGCGGCGATCAACAGAACAGCAACCTATGAAAGTACTTATTGATCCTCGCGCGGGTTTTTGCGGCGGCGTTCGTCGTGTGGTAAAGATGGCCGAGAAAGAAATGTCCACCACGGGCGAGCAACTGGTGAGTTTGGGCGACATCATCCACAATGAAGTCGAGATTTCCAGGCTGTATGAAATGGGACTGAGCAGCGCCGGACACGATGTCATTTCGAGCGAAAACCGCCCGCAAAAGTTGTTGATTCGCGCCCACGGGGAGCCACCCGAAACCTATGACAAAGCCAAGGCAGCGGGTGTGGAAATTATCGACGGCACATGCCCTGTGGTGACTCGCTCACAAAATATTGCACGCACGCATTACCTTAACGGCGATCAGGTTGTGATCATCGGTAAGCCGCATCATCCGGAAACCATCGGTATCGTAGGGCATTGCGACAACAAGGCCTTTGTGGTATATGACCGTGATGACCTGAAAAAACTGGACGCCTCGGCAAAAACATTCGTGCTTTGTCAGACGACTGTGTCCCGCGAGTGGTTTGAAGAGCGAATCGGGTGGATTGAGGAATACTGCAGCAATGTGGAAGTACAGGTGGAAAATACGCTTTGCCGATTCGTTGTCGGTCGCGACAACGACCTTATGAAATTTGCCACCGAGGTGGACGTCATCGTCATGGTGGGCGGCACGAAGAGTTCCAATACCAAAGTACTGTTCGGTGTATGCAAAGAGGTGAACGATCGTTCCTATTCCGTGGTGACCGAAGACGAAATTGACTTTGACTGGTTCCGTCCCGATGATGTCGTCGGTGTGACCGGTTCCGCTTCCACGCCGCACTGGCTTCTCGAGCGCGTTCGAAATTACATCGCCGAAAAGTCGCATGCCGAAATCGTGGAGAGCGTGTGAGCCTGCCTGAATTGAGCGAATTGCCCGTTGTCATGGAGTCTCCACCTACTTCGGCGCGAGGCCCTTCAAAACCCGACTGGCTGAAGATCAGACTTGGTCAGACGAAGACCTGGCATGGCACGCAGCAGATCGTTCACAGCCTGCGGCTGAATACCGTATGTGAGGAAGCAGCATGTCCTAATCGCGCTGAGTGCTGGAGCCGTGGAACGGCAACGATCATGATCATGGGGGATACCTGCACTCGCTCATGCGGTTTCTGCAATGTCAAAACCGGCAGACCGAAACCACTGGATAGCGGGGAGCCTTTGCGCGTGGCGGAGGCGATTCAGGCCATGGGTCTGAAATATACGGTCATTACCTCGGTGGACCGGGACGAACTGTCAGACTGTGGAGCGGCGCATTTCGCAGCAACCATTCGGCGGGTTCACGAGTTAAATCCTCTGTGCCGGGTTGAAGTCTTGACTCCTGATTTCAAGGGAAACAAGGAGTTGGTGGACCTCGTTTGCGATGCGGAACCGGATGTATTCGCGCATAACATGGAAACGGTCTTCAGATTGCACTTGCGTGTGAGGCCGCAGGCCAAATACTGGAGAAGTCTCTCCGTTTTGGCGCGCGCGAGGCAGCGCGGCCGGATTGTGAAGTCCGGCATCATGCTGGGATTGGGTGAAACGAAACGAGAAGTCGTTCAAGTGATGCGCGACCTGGCCGACGCCGGCTGTGATTTGATGACCATTGGCCAATACATGCAGCCATCGCCACGCCATCTACCCGTGGAAGAGTATGTTCATCCCGACGTGTTTCGTGAGTATGCAGTCATAGGAAAATCAATCGGGTTGAAGCACGTGGAATCGGGGCCGCTCGTTCGCAGTTCCTACAAGGCGGAGACTCAGGAGTCATTATTGCGCGACAACATGATCGGCAGTAAGTTATCAGATAAATTCGGCAATTCAGACATATCGAAGGAGTAGACAACATGATTTCACTATCCCCATTGGCCAGCGAGAAGGTCAAGGAATTCATGTCCAAGGAGAATAAGAGCGACTGGAATCTCCGCATGGGCGTCAAAGGCGGCGGTTGCAGCGGTTTCAAGTACATCCTTGGATTTGACAATCAAATTGGCGAGCAG
>CAZVXJ010000027.1:0-17877 GCA_964631675.1 uncultured Alphaproteobacteria bacterium | reverse complement strand
AGGCCGCCGCGAGGACCACGCCGGGTGCCACGCAGACCATCATGAGCCACGACACCTGGAAGCCGCCGGTCATCACCAGAAGCTCGCCGATGAAGCTGTTGGTGCCCGGGAACGCGAGGGATGACAGCGCGAACACGCCGAGGAATGCCGCGAAAATGGGCGTGGTCTTGCCCATACCCGCGGTCTCGGCCAAATCCCGCGTATGCAGCCGCTCGTAAATGATGCCGACCATCATGAACAGCGCCCCGGTGGTGATGCCGTGGTTGACCATCACCAGCATGGCGCCTTTCAGCATCATGGCGAATCTTCTCCCGATGCGGCGCCAAGATCGAGCATCGTGTGGCCATTGTTGTGGCCGTTTCCATTCTCGTGCTCGACTTCATCGACCGCATAATTGTTATCTGTATCCGGCAATGTCTGGGCCGGCACCAGTTCTTGCAACTTACCCCATTCGCGCGCCAACTCGGAATCACGAGGGAGGTCCGTTAAGGATGATAATCCAAAGTGCTTTAGAAACTCTGCTGTGGTCTCGTACAACAGCGGTTTTCCTACAACCTGCGCTCTTCCCTTTACAGCGACAAGGTGCCGGTCAAGAAGGGTACGGAGCACGCCACCGGAATCAACTCCGCGAATCTCGTCTATCTCCGCCCGCGTAACGGGTCCGCGATAGGCGACAACCGCAAGAGTTTCAAGTGCAGCGCGGGAAACGCGGCTGCGTGATCGCTCAATCGAGGACCGCCGCAAAACTCCGGAAAAATCTCGTCGCGTGAAAAACTGGTAGCCCCCGGATACCTTGAGTATTTCGAAAGCTCTGCCAGTGCGCGAATATTCCAAATTTAACAAGTCCACCATTTCGGCAAGCCTGCCTCGCTGCCGCTGTCCCATCACACTCACAAAGTGTTCTTCTGTAACCGGTTCGATCGATGCAAATATCAAAGCCTCTGTTGCCCCACGTAGGAAGATGGCATTGTCACTGAGTTCAGATTCCAACTGCTCAGCCTGGTCGGCAGTCTCCGCCTCAAGTATGGGTTCAAGTTCAGAAGTTCCCTCGATCGGAAGCTCGAGAATTTTTTCCTCCACCACCGGGTCGTGACCACGCTTGCGTTTCGCCATCAGGCCGCTTCCTGTTCAGGCACTTGAGGAAAGGTCACATATACCTCAGAAAAAGGTTCATTCTGCTCCACGTGGATTCGTTTGCGCTTGGCAAGCTCCAGGACGGCGAGTATTGTGACGACCCAGAGCATCCGCTCCTGTTCGCGGGACAATTCCCGCAGCAGACCAAAGCGATCACTCTTCTGCACCAAGTCTAGCACCCAACGTATGCGTTCTTCGAGACTGAATCGGTGCAACTTGACTTGATGAAATACGCGTGACTCCTTACGACCCAGAATGTCCTCCATGGCTCGTGACAAGTCATAGATAGTCATTGGTATCAACAAGTCTGTAGGTGTCGGCAGAGCCGCTGAAGGCATCGGCGCACGACCGACTTCCCAACGCTCGAGCATTTCAGATTCGAGTACACCGAACCGCTGTGATTCTTCCTTGAGTTTTTGATAGATCAGCAGCCTGTTGGCAAGTTCGCGGCGAGGATCTTCCGGTTCTTCCTCTTCATCCAGCACGGGCCGCGGCAACATCATCTTCGCTTTGATGGACACAAGCGTTGCCGCCATAAGCAAGTACTCGCCTGCGTCATCCAGATTCTCGACACCGATAGAATCGATTACTCCGAGATAGGATTCGGTAATCTCCGCGATCGGCAGATCAAGGATATCATACTCCTGCCTGGAGACCAAGAAGAGCAGGAGATCCATCGGTCCTTCAAATCGCGGTAATTTGACTTGCCAGCTGCTCATCCGAATCCCATGGCGTGGTGTACTTCATCCATCGTCTTGGCCGCAACTTCACGTGCCCTCGCGTTTCCATCGGAAAGTGCATCAAGTATCTGCGCCGGATGGGCATCAAGCACTGTCCGCTTATCTCTAAAAGATGTGAAGTGTTCAGCGATTCTGTCCGCACAACGCAGCTTGCAATCGACACATCCCAGTGCTCCACTCTCACAGTTGGTTCGAATGTCCTGCGTTTCTGCCGGGTTGAATTTCTTATGATACGTGAAAACGAGGCAAATATCCGGGCGACCGGGATCCCCTTTGCGAACCTTTTGTGGATCCGTGACCGCCTTGCGCATTTTGGACTTGATTTCTTCCGGCGCATCCGACATCAGAATGGAATTCCCCAATGACTTGGACATTTTGTTGCCGTCAAGTCCTGGAAGTCTTGGAAAATCGGTCACCAGAGCATCAGGTTCGGGGAAAATGGCCTTTTCGGGACTGTAAAGATTGTTGAACCGCCGCGCCAACTCGCGAGTCACCTCGACGTGTGGTAACTGGTCTTCACCAACTGGCACCACTTCTCCCTTGTAAATCAGAATATCAGCTGATTGAAGAACTGGATAGGCTAAGTGGCCGATGGTAACCTGGTCGCTGATTTCCAAGTCGCGAACTTGTTCTTTCAACGTTGGATTTCGCTCCAATCGCGCCTTTGTGATCAGCATCGAGAACAGCAGGTGCAACTCCGCGTGCTCTTTAATCTGGGACTGTACAAAGACTGGACTTTTTTCCGGGTTTATCCCTGCGGCGATCCAGTCGCCCACCATGTCCACGGTATTCGGAGTGAATTGGCGCGTGTGCTCGGCATCGGTCGTAAGCGCGTGCCAGTCGGCCACAAGGTGGTAGCTCTCGTAATCATGCTGCAACTTGACCCAATTTTCCAGCGCCCCCACATAGTTACCCAAGTGGAGCCTGCCTGTGGGTCTCATGCCGGAGAGCAGTCGTTTTCGTATTCTTGTCATTCCACCCTGGTAATCACACTTTTTTGAGAAACTTAAAGATACGCCTTTGATGTCAAATATGCAAACGAAAAGGGCCCCATTGCTGGGGCCAGACCTGACGCTTACTTCAAATAAATCAATTGTATAGGTTCGGCACCTCCCCCCGGCTCCCATGCCGCATAGTAACTCCCGCAAGAGAGCGGGTGCAAAGAGCTGGAACCAGCATCCCAAGTGACGTATGTTGCACCGGTACGCACGCGGAGTACGTCAACAATTTGTCCACTAATGTTGAATAACAATATATTTCGATGACTCAATATGGGTATGCTCCACTCGAGGCGGGTAAGGCCATTAAACGGATTGGGAAAAGCCCGGATGAGTCCAAAATCCTCTGTTATTGACCGTGGTTGAGTCGGGGCATGCTGGTTTGCTCCGACACGAACTAAGTACCCAGGGCCGTCACGGAGCAGAAACTCCCTGATGAATGTGCCGTTAGCCGTTCGGTGCTCGACTTTGTCCGCGGCCATACAGCTCACGTAAAAGCTTCCATCGAAATTGGCGTCAATGTCAGCGGCACCGGGTGCAGTCAATATGGGATTGCTAACATCGCGCACCACCTGAAGGTCAGAAATAGAGTAGGACAGCACCAACCCCTGCTCACCCCAGCCACCCGAAGGCAGAAAGGCAAGACCACCGCCGAAACTCACCGTTGCAGGAGTACCACCTGTTTCCAGAATCGCCACCGGATATCGTGTGGCGATGTCAAACACATCGACTCTACCGGGCATGTTGGCGTAATCTCCTGTGCAGACAATATGCAATCGGCCCATCGAGTCAACCGCTGCAAATTGTGGATTTACCCCCACAGCCAGACTATCTACTCGTGACAAAGTACCCGAATCGAACACCAGAACATAACCCTGTCCGTACTCAGGGAACTCATAGTTTGCACAGCATACGAATACTCGATCTTCCCAAACCAAAATCCCCTCAGGCGAGTTTGCGCCCGTAATTTCTCCTACGACCGCACCATCGGAAATTCTGACCGCAATCAGGTTGTCGGACGCCCAGCAACTGACAAGAAGTGTATCATTGTTAAGGGCCACAGATGACCAGAGACTGCTGCATCCACTCACATTGATATCCCTGATCGTGCTGTTAGTGATTGTACTAATCTCCTGAAGTGATGCAGAATTGCAGACGTATAGATGATCGCCAGAGAGCATTATGTCGTTGGGATACGCACCTAAGTCCAGCAACTCGGTGTTAACATTTCCATTGGTAAGATCAATTTTGGCGAGTGACTCATCCAATGTCTGGACAACATACAATCGCTCTTGAGCTATCGTGGTCTGCGCCAGAAGGAGAAACAGAAGAAATGTTCTCAAATTATTAATCCTCTAGGAGTGATGCGATACTGAGTGAAACAAAATACTCTTCTAATGGCATCGGAGCGTGCCGAATCAACCGGTAAGACTCTCCGAACAAGTTTCTCGCCCCGATGGTTGCGGTTAAGTTCATTGAACCAATCCGCCTGATATGGGACAATTCGGCGTCAACGGTGCTGTACGAGGACAAGGACTTGGAATTCGACTCGGTCACCGCACGTCGGTCGACCCATCGCCATTTCACGTTGCAGACGATGATCCCCATGTTCGAACTAAATGAAGCAGTGTGGGTGCGAGGTGCGCGATATACGAGAACCTTGCCTCCGGTATTTCTATCATCCGACGCATCGCGCGCATCGGTCCAATCGCTGCCCACAGAGATTCGCGCCTTAGAATTCCAAACTTCTTGATCAGCAGCTATACTCAGCGTGTGGACCTCGGCACACTTTAGATTGTATGGCTGCCAAATGTTCCCGACTCCTCGTTGCCAGTATATCAGATTCTTAACATCCTGGTAGCCAGCGTGAGCGCGCATACTCGTGCGATTAATGCTTCCTACACTGAAATGGAGCTGTGCCGTGAAATCGGTGGATCTCTCCGGCTCAAGAGTTGGGTTACCTTTTGCTAGTTGATCGTCGGCCCAAAAGAGCTCATACATAGACGGGCTTCGAACTGATTCCCCAACTCGGAAGAAAAACGACGCCTGTGTGCTTCCTGTTTGGTTAACTGCGAGAGTCGCTTCTGGAAGATCGTACTTTACCCCATCGGCAATCTCCATCCTAATTCCGGCACCCGGTCGGGCACTCCAATCATGGCGCCGAAACGGAACAAGTAGTTTCGATGTTTGGGCGAACGCCGCGCATTGATCGAATACGACTCGATCAAGCAGAAACGAAGAGCTTAGAGACTGCTCTCGACCCGCCCGTAGTCCGAGCTTGGAGTCTAGTGTGAGGCCTCGAACTCCCGCTGTAAGCTCACCGTCGTAACTCTCTGTATACTCTGAGGACGACTTGACCAACGCAAACGGATCAGGGTTTTCAAACAACCGTTCCCTGGTTCTCGCACTTCCGCGGGCGGACAAATCACAGGCAGCAACCGCTGCAGAAAAACTTAGATTAAGTGATTTCTCTTTGTCATCTCGCTTCGCAAGCGGTGTCGGCGATGGAACCATGAATCCCGGCAGCCCTCGGCTCGACTGGTCAAGTGAGGCCGTGACATGATATCGGGAGTGGCTGCTCATACGCCCATCAACTCTGACTAACCAGGAATCGCGCGACAATTGGTTATTCTCCTGATGTCTGATCTCGCCAAGTCCGTAAGTGAACTCCCCTGTTCCGTCATCTGCGGAAATCTTATACCGATAGTCGCCAGGACCCTCCTGTCTGCGATAGTAGATTGCACCCCTCACTCCCGAAATCTCTGCTCCGCGCATGAAGGCGTACTCCCAGTTCGTCTCGGTACCGATTCCCCGGACAAGCAACTCGCAGTCTGACGCATTCCTGGTTGTGATCTCAATGATTCCACCAATGGCCTCGCTACCGCGACTAACGTCCGCGTTGCTAATTCGAACGGACTCAACAAGCTCCAGGGGTACTGAACTCAAGTCGGCTTCACCGGTCGTTGCAGTGTTGATGCGGCGGCCGTCGACCAGAACTAACACTTGATTCGGACTCGAACCATACAAACTAACTCGAGCTTCAGCCCCACGCAGCCCGTCGCTTCGTATGTCGACTCCCGGAATTGTACGTAACAAGTCTCCGAGATTCTGCGCCGACGAGCGACTGATCACAGCGCGATCAAGGTGCCATGAGTCCTCGTGAGTAGTCGCAGCTGTGATTTGGATGTCATCAAAATCATACTGACGAATAGTCCGAATACTAATGTCTCGTGTCTCACCTGCCGCAAGCTGAATTGAAACATCATCAATTTTGTACCCGTCTGCTCGCGCAACGATTCGATATCCCCCGGCAACTAGACCACGAACCTCTTTAACTTCATCAGTACTTAGGCTAACCGATTTCATAACAGGCCAAATCGTCACATCGCAGACGGAAGGCAGTGGGCCACCTCTCGGAGCGGACAGTGACAGTCGGATTACGGCCCCGTCTTGGGCACTCGCCATCTCGGCCATTGCAAGCAAAACAAAGAATAGGCTGGGGACCTTCATAACCACAACTTCCAGTTTACGCCCAGATATTCTTCCTTTCCAATGAGCGGGAAGCCCGGCATGTATTCATACTCCCTACCGAAGAAATTTTCTGTGCCCCAAAAGAGAGTTACGCCGTGAATAGTAGAAGAAACTCTAAACCCAATAATGTGTTCTGTCTGCAGGATCTGGGTTCCATTGCTGGAAAAACCTTCATGAGCCCCAATCTGCTCATGACTTATGTGACTGCGAACTATTAACGGAGCTGTGAAAAACTGCCTTTCGAAATACAGGCGACTGTAGGCGCGCGTCTGAACTGCCCGCATAACTTCGTTCGGATCCAGCTCTACAAACCACTGGGACTCAAGTCGCAGCCCCCAGCGAAGCGGCAAAGTCCCGGAACACGAGAACCCCGTTTTGTCGCTCATATCCCCTGCTTTGTCATAAACCAGTTTTACTGTATCATTCACGACGGTAAAGTGGTTGGCGAATTCGCCTCTGCGATCCAGCATTTGGAAATTCAAGTCGAACTCGCCAATGCGAGATTGAATAGTCCCGCCGGCAAGTGTCGTCAGGAATCGATCCGCGCCTGACTGATTTGCAGCCTGTTCGTCCGGCGCATAGACCCGATTGATATCCGAGAACTCGCGCGAGAAAATGTGTGGCCTGTCTGAAATGCGGTACTGCCCATTCCACCAGGCAGGTGCCGGAACGGATTCGCAGTATGAGACTCCAATTCGTGACTGGACGGCACTCGAAGCCTTGTATGTTACTCGGAGATTGCCATCTGACCCGAGAGCCAATTGCTTAGAATCCCTCCAACTTCTCGGATCCTCCCGTTTGAGACGAGCCGCACCTGATACGATCAACCTCTGGAGTTGAATCGAGTCCCTCAATGATGCCCACAAGAGTACGTCCTTGTGGTTTTCCATGCCTGGGAACTCTATGTCGCTCAGTGCGGTGGATTGCGTGAGTGTCACCCGTTGAATTCCAAAACTTCTCCCGATTTCAGCCGTCCATCCATACTGGAGTTCCCGTGTTTTAAATGTCGATCCCCAGTGCTCTCGATCCTTTCGGACAAACAACCGCACTCGGGGTGCTAACTTCATTTGTATCGAATCACGAGGAGCTACTACCAAAAGGGCTTCCTCACGTTCGGTTTCAATTCCGTGGGAGTTTAGGGGAAAATCGGCCTCATCATTGGACCCCGAGTAGGTTACTTCCGCTCGCCACTCTGAACTCAAATCTGCTCCAGCTTTTGCTCGCACCCGGCCAAGCCGAGATGCCGTGGTACCCAGGCGCAGTCCGTCATACCAGAGCAGCCGGCCAGTAAGTTCGAGATCCGCCGTTTTGTAGATGGGCTGGCCATGTGCGAACTCAACAGATCCATGTTTGTAGAATCCTTCTCGAATTTGCAATTCCGTGTTAGCAACGTCAGAATGCAGATTTCGTGACTCGAGCTTGATCGTACCAGTTGGAGAACCCCCGGCATAGGCAATACCGATCGATTCCAATTCAATGACAGGTTGGAGGTTAACATCATACAACCCATCGTATCTGCGGTTCTGCAGGTGTCCGTTCAATTCAACTTGAACGTTCCACGGCTCAAGATTCCACGGCCGGAAGTACAGCGGCGCTCCCATCGTGCCATAGTCGAGAGGATACATGCCAGCATATCTTCTCACAAAATCACTAAGGTCTTCGTATGAGTAAGTTTGCATCGTGGACCACGTGAGTCGCGGGGTGTGAGCACTGAGCGATCCATAGGCGGCCAGCACGACGATCAAGCAGTAAATGCAGCGGATCATGGTAGCGAAAGCACCTTTCTAAGTCGCGGAATTAGAGGTACTACAAGTACGGAGAAGACGATCACATTTGAAATGAGATGCACTACGGCAAACGGGACTCCTGCTGCCAAGTAGATCATAAGTTCGCGAGCAGGCATGCCGGCAGACAGCGGGTAGGCGAGGTTAGTGATCAAGTCAAAAATAACCGTCGACGCAGCACCGAAGAGAACCACCAATGCCGCTGTGGTGAGTCGGGATCGACCTTTGGTCATTACACTTGCGACACTTCCAAATAGCCCGGCGAAAATCATTCCCATCATTTGAGCCAACAACAAAAAACCCATGGAGCTTCCCATGGGATGAAAACCAGCAAATAGTAACTCAACCAGCGCACCCGTCGTCATCCCAGCCAGAGTTCCCAGCAAAGCCCCCGAAATGAAGCAGGTTGCCGTAACGACTTCGACGTTCGGAAAACCCATTAGCGCGAGTCCGCCGACCACTCCGAGTGCTACAAATGCGGCCACGCGGGCAACCCATAATGCTGGATTGCCCCGCCTATCAATGGATTGCATTTACCGATCTCCGCTTGAGGCGGAGAACCTCCACTTTTCCTTAACTCCGAAGGATGTGACGAAACTCGGCAGGTCTCCTGGCTCAGACGCATTGCGCGTCATCACAGTTGCGGGTCAGCGACGGATTCACACCGTCTTCCCTATTCTCTCGCCTTACGCGAGCACCGAATCCCGGAAGTAACTAGGCTACGCAGCCGGCTCCGACGAAGTGGATACATTCTGTGCCTTGTCACGAACCCGAGCTCCCTTACCTTTCCGGCCTCGGAGGTAGGTGAGTTTTGCCCGGCGAACGTGACCACGTCTTACGACGTCAATTTTCGCAATACCCGGTGAATGAAGGCAGAAGACGCGTTCGACACCGACACCCATCGACAGTTTGCGCACAGTGAATGTTTCATTCAATCCGCCTGATTTGCGTCCAATCACTGTTCCCTGAAAAGCCTGGAGGCGTTCCTTGTCACCTTCAATAACCCGCACCCAGACGCTTACCGTATCTCCAGGTGCGAAAGTGGGAACATCCTTTCGCAGGTCGTCGAGTGTCCAATTTGCAATGCGATTCATGATCGACTTCTCTAAAGTTAATTGTCAATTCTTTTTTGAATGATCTGCTGTACGGTCCAGCATATCAGGTCTTCGCGTTTTCGTGCGGAGAGATCGCTGTGCCGCCCGCCATTCGGCGATCTTTGCATGATCACCACTCAGCAGGACATCGGGTACTTTCAAACCCAGAAGCTCAGGCGGCTTTGTGAAATAAGGCGAGTCAAGCACGTGGGATTCGAAGCTATCTGAACGGGCGGATTCGTCATCTCCCAACACACCGGGCACAAGCCTAACCACCGCATCAGCCACGAGTGCGGCAGGGATCTCTCCCCCACTTACCACGAAATCGCCGACCGATACTTCACGCCAATCGTAACGCTCAAACACCCGTGCGTCTACGTCTTTGTAGTGACCGCACAACAGTACGATCCACTCATGGGAAGCCAGCTCGCGGGCAGCCTTCTGGTCAAACTGCTCTCCCTGAGGACTCATATATATAAGCGTCGGCACCAATTGTCGATGCGATCTCAAATAGTCGACACATGAAAAGATCGGCTGTGCCATCAATACCATTCCGGCACCACCACCATAAGGCGCGTCGTCGATCTTACCATGACGATCTTGTGTGAAGTGCCTCAGATCGTGTACCCAGATATCAACTAGCTTCGAGCGCAATGCGCTGCGCATGATCGAACGATTGACCATCCCCGATAGAATTTCGGGAAAACCAGTAAGTATGTCAATGACCATCAGGCTCGCAAGGGGACACTTCTTCCGGTTCAAGGAGACTTCGCCAGTTGAGAATTTCAAAGGTGCGAGTAGTTGTATCGACCATTCCGACCCAATGGGATACAAACGGTACCATGAACTCACCATGCTCGCCGGTAAACTCGAGAATGTCCTGAGCACCCGGATGCACAGCAACCAATTCGCCTATTACTCGCCCATCCCCCAGCGCCCGAAACCCAATCAAATCACTGGTGTAGTAAGTGTCTCGCGGAAGTACCCAGGAATCTGCTTCAGTGACGCATAGCTCAACCCCACGCAAAGATTCTGCGTCTTCACGTGTCCTGCATTTCTTCAAGTAGACCAACAAGTACTTGCCGGCCCACTTCGCTTGCCTTACCTCGTCCCGCCCAATCATCAAGTTGTCCCGTCTGAAGTACACCGTGGCCAAGGCATCGAACCTCTCGGCAAAGTCCGACAGAGGCAACACCCGGATAGTACCTTGCAGCCCGTGTTCACCTACGACAACTGCTACGGCGCGATAGTGATCCGGATCCAAGTCCTGAATTTCATCAGTCGCTGCCACCGTGCCTCGCAATGTCACCTATGTGACGACGTCCGTGTCTCGCACAGGATCAACAATGTCAAATCCCGCGCGTTCGCCTCTCCGGGCGGCCACGGCAATAACGAGCGTACGAATCGACTTTGCCGTCTTTCCTTCTTTGCCTATCACCTGACCCAGGTCTCCATCCCCTACATGTAATCTGTAGGTCACTTTTCCGTTCTCACCATTCACCGATTGTACGCGAACAGCGTCTGGATTGTCGACCAGATGTTTGACAATGAAACTAATAAAGTTTTCCATACGGCCGGTGTCCCTGTGCATGTTTACGGAAGCCGCAATCGTTGACACCTTTGCTTCCGGATGAGCATCCGCCTTCGGTGCAAACGAAGATCATGCTCAATATCTTGTCCACCAACATCAACGCAGAGTGCGAAACTCGGACATTCGCATCCGCTCAGGCGTACGACGCACCGTCAGGCCGAAGTCTCCGCCGACTTTGTCTTCTTCTTTGGAGGCTTCGCGGATTGCTTTGCCCGTTTTGCATCACTCTTCTCTCGCCATGCAGCCAAGGCCATTTCCACCTTTTCTGACGAGGCCTTTTTTCTGGCTAACTCATGCTTCAGCATGATTCCCTGTTTGCTGAACAGGCTGCGCACGGTTTCAGACGGAATCGCTCCGACTCCCAGCCAATGGAGGGCCTTTGATTCTACAACTTCAGCCAGCACAGGCTGACGACTGGGATGATAAATTCCGATCTGGTCAATGAACGCGCCATCTCTACGATTGCGGGAGTCCATGACAACGATGCGAAACTGCGGGGTCTTCTTTCGACCGACGCGTGACAGTCTAATCTTTACGGACACGTTCTCTTCCTATTATCTACTGGATTGTTGTCTTAGGATCCGCCAAACACCCGGCGCATCTGACCGGGTCCGGCTTTGCGCAGGCGCTTCATCATAGCGACCATTTGGTCGTATTGTTGTATCAAACGGTTGACGTGCTGGACAGTCAAACCGGCACCCGCGGCGATTCGCCGCCTGCGTCTTGCATTTAGAATATTCGGGTGATCACGTTCTTGCGGCGTCATTGAATAAATCAAGGCCTCCATGTGACGCAGGGCCTTTTCGTCAATCTCCGCGTTCTTTATCTTCGCACCAACACCGGGAATCATGCCCAGCAGGCTCTGAAGCGAACCCATCTTCTTCAGCTGCTGTAGCTGATCGAGAAAATCTGCGAGGGTGAACTCCGCTTTGCGTAGTTTAGCCTCAAGTTTCGACGCCTTGTCTTCATCTATTACACTCTGGGCCTTCTCGACAAAACTGACGATGTCGCCCTTGCCAAGAATCCGACCGGCCATTCGATCCGGGTAAAACGGTTCCAGCGCATCGAGTTTTTCACCAATGGAAACAAACTTCAGTGGCTTGCCCGTAATAGCGCGAATTGAAATCGCTGCTCCGCCTCGAGTGTCACCGTCCATCTTCGTCAGGACGCTCCCGGTGAACTGCAGGCGGTCGTGGAACGCCTTCGCCGAATTCACAGCATCCTGCCCAGTCATGCCATCAGCCACAAAGAGGATTTCGGCCGGCTTCGCGAGATTCTGAATAGACTCCAGCTCGCGCATCAAATCGTCGTCGATATGCAGACGACCTGCCGTATCCAGAATAACCGGATCAAGGCTTATCTTGCGCGCATGTTTCAGCGCCTGCCCACAAACTTCTACCGCATTTTTCGATTCACCCCGATAGACCGGAACTCCAATCGAATCTCCCAAAATCTGAAGCTGATCCTGTGCGGCAGGACGTTGCAGGTCAGCGGCAACCAACAACGGTCTCTTACCCTTTGACTTCAGAAGTCGCGCCAGCTTAGCCGAAAATGTGGTCTTACCCGACCCCTGCAGGCCGACGACCATGTAAACCGTTGGAGGCGAAGGGGAAGTCGAGAGTCTGGATTCTTTCTCCCCAAGCAGCTTGACCAGCTCATCGTGAACAATCTTCACGACCAATTGAGCCGGCGACACTGACTTCATCACTTCCTGACCGAGTGCCCGGGCTTCCACGGTAGCCAGAAAATCGCGCGCAACTTGGACATTCACATCGGCATCCAAGAGTACACGGCGGATATCGCGCATGCTCTCCTGCACGTTACTCTCGGTAAGTCTTCCGGTTCCCATCAGGTTCCGGAAAACTTGGTCCAGCCGTGTCGTCAGATCCTCAAACATCTATTCGCGCGAAAACATAAGACTTGTCAACCATGTCTCTCAGTAATTCTCTCTATCAGACCCGTCGTAGAGTAGCCTTTGCGAAATGGAAGGACAAGGACCCGGCCGCCATTCTGCATCACATGCCTGTATCCGGCGATGGTCTCGATCTGATAGTCACCGCCTTTGACTAAGATGTGCGGATTCAAACTCAGAATCAGCTTTTCCGGAGTGTCATCGTCAAAGAGCACAACATGATTCACGAACCGAAGTGCATTGAGCGAATGTGCCCGATCGTCTTCGGAATTTATCGGTCTCGATGGTCCTTTCAATCTGCGGACTGAATCATCGGTGTTGACTCCCACGATGAGCATCGTACCCAGTTCGGATGCTTCCTTAAGGTACTCAAGATGGCCCCGATGAAGTACATCGAAGACGCCATTCGTGAACACGACAGTCCCGCCTCGGAGTCTTTCGACAAAGCATCTTTTGGCGGCCTCTTCAATAGTCAACAGGCCGGTGAATCCAGCGTCCTCATATCCTGCCATGGTGGGCGACATAGGATTTGAACCTATGACCTCTGGTATGTGAGACCAGCGCTCTAACCAACTGAGCTAGTCGCCCTTTTTATTCCTTCCCGCTTAGCTCAAGCAAGCGCTCTCGTCGTATCGGTACAACACCCACCTCTTCACATACCAGCCCGGCAGCGAGGTTGGCTAGTTCGGCTGCTTCCCGCGCATTGGCACCGCCACACTCAGCCGTAACAAATGTTGCTATTACCGTATCTCCAGCTCCGGAAACGTCATGTACTTGCTTTGCGCGAGTCGGTATTCTGTCTATCGATCCATCGTTCGAGTAAAGCGCCATGCCTTTTTCACCACGGGTAATCAGGACTCGTCTGGGCTGCAGTTTTTCAAACACAGCATTGGCAGCCTCTGTCAAATCCTGCTCTTCACGGAGTCTTCGACCCAGAGCAGATTCGAGTTCTCGGACATTCGGCTTGAAAAGCGAACATCCTCTGTAAGACCAGAAATGGTCAAACTTGGGGTCAACGGAAACTGGAAGCGCGCTCGCAGCACAAAGCTCCACGACTTCCCCGATTACTCGATCCGTCAGCACACCCTTATTGTAGTCCTGGCAGATCAGCGCATCGAGGGACTTAACAATCGACCGCAGCGCTATGATGAGTTTATCTTCGTCAGAATGGCTCAGCAAATCCGTTGATTCGCGATCTGCCCGAACGACATGTTGGTCATGAGCAATGATGCGGGTCTTTTCACTGGTTCTGCGGCCCGTTGCGGTAATCATCCCCGCCAAGCCGCATCCCGAGTCGTCAAGCAATTTTGACAGAATCTTCCCGGCAGGATCATCGCCCACAACTCCAAAAGCAATTGGGATCGCTCCCAGCGCCGCCAAATTCTGAACCACATTTCCCGCACCGCCAAGAGCCGACCGCTCGTCTTCAATCTCCACTACAGGGACGGGAGCTTCCGGGCTGATGCGCCGAACCGAACCATAAAGATGACGGTCGAGCATGAAATCACCGACAACCGCAATCCTTTTCCCTCTCGCAGCATCAAGTATTTGATGCGCACGATTTGCTCCAACCGTCAAACTTCGAGGACCTCTTTCTCCTTGAGTTCAAAAAGGTGATCAAGATCCTTGATATGGCGATCCGTTAGTTCCTGGGTCTTCTCTTGTGCCTTATGAGACTCATCCTCTGACACCTTGTGCTCTTTCTCGAGTTTTTTGATGTGCTCATTAGCATCCCGGCGAACGTTTCGAACCGCCACCTTGGCTTCCTCAACGTACTTTTTCACAATCTTGACGAGGTCCTTTCTCCGCTCTTCGGTCAGCGGAGGCAGCACGAGCCTGATTGCAGTTCCATCATTCGTCGGATTTATGCCAATATCGGACTTCTGGATTGCCTTCTCTATGGCATGAATGGAACTCTTGTCCCACGGAGTTATCAGAATCGATCTCGCGTCTGGAGTGGCTACAGAAGCTACTTGTGAGATGGGCATTTCAGTGCCATACACCTCCACCCTTAGCGGTTCAACCAGGCCGACAGATGCTTTGCCCGTGCGAATATGCGCGAGCTCATGCCGCAGCACTTCGACGGATTTTTTCATGCGTAGGTCGCAATCGGCGACAATTTCTTTGATCATGGCTGGAGCCTAACCGATCAATGTTCCAACTTTTTCGCCCAACAATATGCGGCGGAAATTCCCGCGGACTTTGAAATTGAATACGTGAACCGGAATTGAATTTTCCATACAGAACGTAACAGCGGTGGTATCAATCACCTTGAGTTGTCGTTCCACGAACTGGAGATACGTAATCTTGTCGAACATAGTGGCAGACTTGTCGATAGCGGGATCGGCCGTGTAAATCCCATCGACTTTCGTACCTTTCATCAGGACGTCTGCCTTCATCTCCTTGGCGCGCAATGCCGCTGCAGTATCCGTCGTGAAGAAAGGACTCCCTGTACCTGCGGCGAAGATGACTATTCTGCCTTTTTCAAGATGACGCAGTGAGCGGCGGCGAATAAACGGTTCGGCAACGGTCTGCAGGGGAATCGCGGTTTGCAATCGCGTAAACACATTCAGGGATTCTAACGCATCCTGCAGTGCCAAACCGTTTATGACTGTAGCCAGCATACCCATTTGGTCGCCTGTCACACGATCCATACCTTGGGCTACACCCTTCAACCCTCTAAAAATGTTGCCACCGCCAATAACGATTCCGATCTCGACTCCTAGCTCGCGTACTTCCGCAATTTCCTCGGCCATTGCCTTGAGAGTCGCCGGATCAATACCGTATTCCCCGGGTCCACAAAGTGCCTCCCCGGAGAGTTTCAATAACACGCGTTTGTAAGTAAGATTACTCAGCGGGAACTTTCGGAGTTTACTCAGCCACCAATGCGGAATCTAACAAAGGACTTGACATCTACGGGCTTGCCGGTAGACTTAGACGCATTCTCCAAAAGGGACTTGACGATGACCTTCGGGTCTTTCACAAACGACTGCTCGAGTAACGTAACTTCAGCAATCCACTTATTGACTCTGCCTTCCGCAATCTTTGCCACAGCTGCTTCAGGCTTGCCTTCGGCTCTTGCCCGATCTTTCTCCAGGTCCAGTTCCGACTGAATTTTTGTTTGATCGAGCTCTTCGCGTCTAACCGCCGTCGGCGCTGAAGCTGCCACTTGCATAGCCAGGTCTTTTCCGAGTTGCTGAATATCGGCAGAATTGGCGTCAGCTCCGGAGATTGCTACCAACACGCCCAGCTTTGAGTCACCGTGGATGTACGACCCGATGTAACCGCTATCGACCTGCAATCTGGCAAATCGGTTGAGTGCCAACTTCTCGCCAATTTTTCCAATCAGATCGGTCAGTGCATCACCAATAGTCCGACCGGATGATAGTGATTTGGCCTTAAGGTCTTCCAAGGATTTGGTGGACGCATCCCCCCAATCCAATACCAGTTTGGCAATGTCATCGGCAAACTTTTTGAATTCATCGTTACGAGCTACAAAATCGGTTTCGCTGTTAAGCTCAACCAAGGCAGCTGTCTTGCCATCGGCTGACTTTACGGCAACGACGACGCCCTCATTAGCACTGCGATCTGCGCGCTTCTCTGCCGCAGCCTTACCTTTCTTGCGCAAATACTCAATGGCCTTCTCTTTGTCTCCACCAGACTCGATCAAAGCTTGTTTGCAATCCATCATGCCTGCCCCGGTCTCTCGCCTAAGGTCCGAGACAACTGAGGCGCTAATCACTACGTCACTCACAACCACCTCTATTTTGATTTATCATTGTCAAAGTTTGCAGCCACGCATCCTGATTCAGAATATGTTGCACGTGTTGTGCAACGACAGCCCTCAGGTCACTCAGGCATCGGGACTGCCCGGAGCCATAACGTCACCCGGAGCGGCCGGCTTTTCTTCACCACTTTGCTGTGGCTCGGCCGGTCTCGGACCCCCTGGTCTTCTGACGCGCCGCGGACGGCCGCCCTGATCCCGTGAATCACGTTGATCTCGCTGATCACGGCCAGACTCGCGGCCCCGTGTTTCACGCGCCTCACGCTCGCGATTGGCCGCTTCGTTTATCGCTTCCTGGCCAGCCACAGAAGTTTTCCAAGTAGCCATTCCCTCGACAATACTGTCGGTTATCGCCCGAGTGATTAGTGCAACTGATTTGAACGCATCGTCATTTGCCGGTACGGGAAAATCCACGAGATCAGGATCGCAATTCGTGTCTACGATAGCCATAAGAGGAATACCAAGACGACGCGCTTCCGCAACCGCGATTTTCTCACGGCGGATATCAACAACATAAATGAGCGACGGCAAGTGCGTCATTTCGCGAATACCGCCAATCGACTCGAGCAGTTTTTCACGGCGGCGTTCTATCATCAGTCGCTCCTTCTTGGAGATCTTCTCAAACGTGCCATCAACCATCTTTTTCTCGATACCTACGAGCGTCTTGATGCCTTGACGGATTGTCTGAAAATTAGTGAGCGTACCACCGAGCCATCGCTCGGATACATAGGGGACACCCGCACGCTTGGCTTCCGCAGAGATGATATCTCGAGCTTGAGACTTAGTACCGACATATAAAACGGAGCCGCCGCGACTGGTTATGTCCACTGCGGCGGCACATGCCTTATCTACACATTCCTGCGTCTTGCGAAGATCCAGAAGGTGAATCCGATTCCGCTCCATCAGAATGAACGGCTTCATCTTTGGATGCCAGCGGCGTGTCAAGTGACCGAAATGCGAACCGGCCAGCAAGAGCTGCTGCAACGTAACTTTCGACATCAAACTCTCCTAAGTTTTGGGTTGAATTTCCGCGGCCTTCTTCCCGAACGATTCATCCGCAATTAGCGAACACCCATCGCCGATCCAGCCGTGTCATTGGTTAATTACTGGCGCCGTTCCCGTTGCGCCACGAAAAATTCAATAAGGAAAACACCGCGCGTAACGAGCTACGCGGCGAACACCGCCTTAGCGCTTCGAATACTGGAATCTCTTTCGAGCACCTGGCTGACCGTACTTCTTTCGTTCACGCTCACGCGGATCACGGGTCATGAGGTCATTGCCGCGGAGTGTGGTTCGCAGCGCGTCATCC
>CAZVXJ010000026.1:0-18162 GCA_964631675.1 uncultured Alphaproteobacteria bacterium | reverse complement strand
ATGTGGGAGCGCTTCAGCTTCTATTGCATGCTCTCGATCCTCACGCTCTACATGGACGAGGCGCTGCACTTCTCGACCGAAAATGCGGGCCGGATTTACGGTTTTTACATCGGGTTTGTCTATTTCACGCCGCTAATAGGAGGCTGGCTCGCCGACCGCTACCTCGGCTTCCGCAAGGCGATTATCATTGGCGGCGTGATCATGGGACTCGGGCATCTGTCGCTCGCCTTCACGCCGCTGCCGTTCTTCTTCACCGGCCTGATTTGCCTGATTATCGGCAATGGATTGTTCAAACCGAACATCTCAACTATCCTCGGAAATCTCTATCACAAGATGCCCGAGAAGCGCGACGATGCCTACAACATATTCTACATGGGCATCAATCTCGGTGCGTTCGCTTCGCCCTTAGTGGCCGCCTATTTGCGCACGAATTTCGGCTGGCATTACGCCTTCGGCGCGGCGGGAATCGGAATGGTGTTCTCACTCCTGATTTTCCAGATTTTCAAGCGGCACGTGCTCGCGGGAGATATTCAGCCGGGTACGCGTTTAACTCAAGTGCACAGCGGCGCGCGCGAACTGACTCCCAGGCAGGAAAAAGACCGCATCACCGCGCTGCTGCTGATCTTTGCGGCGGTGATCGTGTTTTGGATCGCCTTCAAACAAAACGGCTACACGCTCACGTTCTGGGCACGCGACAACACGGTAACGAGCTGGTCGCCGGAAATCTTCCAATCCGTCAATCCGTTCTTCATTCTGATATTCACTCCGCTGCTCGTGCGCTTCTGGACTTTCCTGCGCAATCGCAGAAAAGAACCGGCAACGGCCTCGAAAATTGCCATCGGCATGCTGCTCACAGCCGTGACCTATCTGATCATGGCATGTGCCGGCTGGGTCGGCGGTGACACGGGCCGTGTGAGTGCAAACTGGCTGATCAGTGCCTATGCAATGATTACGCTGGCCGAGTTATGTCTGTCCCCAATGGGGCTGTCACTGGTTTCGAAGCTGGCGCCATCGCATAAGCAAGGCCTCATGATGGGCGGCTGGTTTGCCGCAACCGCCATCGGCGGCATGCTGGCGGGCAATATCGGATTCATCTGGACGAGCTACGCGCACAGCACATTTTTTGCCCTGATGGCCCTGGCATCGCTGGCCGCATTCGGCATGCTGATGCTGGTTTTGAAAAAAATTCACCGTACAATCGAAGAAGCGGAACAAATGGAGAAAGCATGAAGTACGGCGCACGAAACAAAATCATCGGCAAAGTCACCAAGATCGACAAAGACAAACTCATGTGCAAAGTGGATCTCATGATTCCCGCCGAGTCGTCCATGAGTTCGGTGTTCACCATCGAATCGCTGAAAGAGTTGAAACTTAAGAAGGGCGACAAGGTTCGTGTTGTCGTGAAAGCGGTGAACGTGCTGCTGGTCAAGGAATAAACGATGAAGTATGAACGATGAACGAGGAATTCACTTGTTCATCGCGGCACATATGGATAGTATACAGCCCACCGATCCCGAAGTCACCCGCTTCGCTGCCGAAACGCTGCGCAATCGCCTGCGCGCGCTCGTGAAGGAAACCGATGGCGCGCGCAGTGCGAAAGAAATAGAGCATGTGCATCGGATGCGTGTGGCAACGCGCAGGCTGAATGTCGCATTGAATCTTTTCGCGCCGCTGTTTCCGACGAAGCTGTTCAAGCGATGGCATAAGCAGCTTCGCGGATTGCGCAAAGCGCTGGCCGATGCGCGGGACACGGACGTGCAGATCTTGTTCCTCGAGGATTTCTCCGGTCGGCTTGAACATCAGGCGCATTTTCCAGGGGTAATCCGGCTGCTGCTGCGCAAACGGCAGCAACGCGACAAATTGCAGTCGCGCGTGATCAAGGCGATTGAAGAGTTCGAGAGTTCTGATACGATTCCGCAACTTCGTGCCGCCTTGCATGAACTGGAAGACGGGCCGAAGACTGATACGGTATCGCCGGAAGCTCCGCCCAATGCATCGCTGCTTGCGCTTGCCCGGCTGCAGATTCAGGAAACGGCCGATGAAGTTCGCGAACACGAAGGCAGCCTGACCGATACGGAGAACTTTTCCGGTCATCACGCGATGCGGATTGAGGCGAAGCATCTCAGATACACTCTCGAAGTATTCGCGCCACTCTATGCCGGTGAACTGAAATCGCAGATTGGAGCCTGCAAGCGCGCGCAGGAATTGCTCGGACAGATTCATGACCTCGACCTCTGGGCTGAGATCGTGCCCGCATTCATCGAACGCGAAACACGCCGCACACAGAGATTCTTCGGCTATGACAAACCGATGAAAGCGCTGCTGCCTGGAGTTGAGTTTCTACTGCAGTTCTGCCAATCTGAACGCGCGAAAGTGTTCGAGGAGTTTGTTTCGTGGTGGTCATCGGAAGGTCGCGCGGCTGTGCTGGGCGATGCGATTTCCATTCCCGCGAAGAGTCTCCAGACCGTGTCGGAATGAACCCCGCCCGGTTTGTTATTCTTGGATTCTGGATTTTCGATCTTGGATTTTCATCTTGATTGACACTCATTGCCATCTCTACTATCCTGACTTCGAGCACGATCTGGATGATGTGATTCAGCGCGCGCAGGGTGCCGGTGTGCACAAAATTATAACGATTTCCGTGGACAGGCAAACTGCGGAGCAATGCCTGAATTTGGCGTCGCGCTACTCCGGCACAGTGTTCGCCGCCGTGGGGGTGCATCCATCAGAAGTGGACAAAGTCACAGAGGATGATTTACTCTGGATTGAAGCCATGGCCGGAGATCCTGCGGTCGTCGCAATTGGCGAAATTGGTCTCGATATTTTTCGCGGCGAGACCAACATCGAGGCGCAGATTGCTTTATTCGAAAGAATGCTGCATCTTGCAAATTACGTCGCTCTTCCGGCCATCATTCATCATCGTGCCGCCGGAACGCGCACCATCGAAGTAGTCGAAAAGATGGGCAATACACGCGGCGTGTTCCATTGTTTTTCCGAAAACCTGGACTATGCGAAGCGCGTGCTGAACAATAATTTTCATATCTCGTTCACCGGCAACCTCACTTACAAGAACTCCAAACTCCCGGAACTTGCTGCACAAATTCCTCTGAATCGAGTTATGCTCGAGACGGATGCCCCGTTCATGGCACCGGTTCCTTTTCGCGGCAAGCGCTGCGAGCCAATGCATGTCATTGAAATCGCAGCCCGGCTCGCCGAAATCTATGCGACTTCCCCGAGCGAGATTGACCACGTGACCACGCAAACCGCGGAGCAGCTATTCTTCCGCAATGAATGATGAAATGACAGAGAAACTCGAACGACTTTTCACCATCGAGGAAGCACGCAGTGCCTTGCCGCTGGTCAGGCAGATTGCGGCCGACCTTTCGACCGAGGTGGCGCAGCTGATCGCACTGCCCGGCGGCATCTCGACTCTATACGGAGCTTCAGAGGTCGAAGCCCTGCCCGCGCAAGTCAGGGATAAGGTTCGTGAACACCGCGACCAAATAGCCGGACTTCTCGCCGAACTCGCTGAAATCGGCGTGGAGGTCAAAGGTTATCAGCCTGTTCTTATTGATTTTCCTGCCCTGGTAAATGGTGAGCCGATCTACTTCTGCTGGTCCGAAGGGGAGCCGGATGTCTCCCATTGGCACTCCTTGACCGGTGGATTCAGCGGCCGTAAGAGCTTGTAACGGCATTTGCATAGACATCTCATGCGACAGCTTGAAGCGACTCGCTCTATGACATGCTGGAGGGAGTTTGAGTGGATCAATTCTACTCTTTGGAGGAGGTCGAGAGAGGAGTCCCTCGGCAAAGGGGGGGCGGTAGTGTTGATTCCGATGCTGTAATTGGGTCAGCAATAAGAAGCCAGAAGCCTGAAGAGGCAGTGATATTATCTCTAAACAAAGAATAAACAAAAATTTATATGCTATGAACATATAACTTTAAAGCTTTAGAAACACTTCGAATAATCCTCAATTACCACTGAAAAAGACTTGACATCATGAAGTCGGCCAACTATATTAGGCATCACAAGTATGGTGACTAAGTATGTCCGTTTCAGAGGGTCTGCTCTGTATGCGCAGATCAAAGCCGTAAAAAGGAGTGATTTAGGATGAAGCGACTCGCGACCATTTTTGCCACATTGGCCTGTCTAACCATCGTTGCTCAATCGTTCGCCGTTGAGCACCTGTTCGTTGGACTCAATCGCCCCGAACAGAAGATGTACTGCGTGATCAAGGGCGACTCACCGTTCCATGCCCTCGTCTACGTACAGCAATCGAATCCGCTCGGCTACTTGAGCGGCGAATACTTCTGGTACAACGACGAGACCGGCGATCTCGAACAGGGTGCCTATGCTGACGACGTAAACTTCTTCATGTGCGAAACAGCACTCGGCACCGGGGAAATCCCGACTGGTGACTACAACGTCATCCGTGTCTGGGCGCAGTTGTATGATGAGGATTACAACCCAACCTACGTTCTTGAAGCGTTTGATACGCTCGATGTCGGCGTCGGTGAATTCACCGAACGTGATTCGGAGTACGGCTATCTTCAGGATGAGTGCGACCCCGTTCTTCCCGACACGATTCGCATCAATTCGTCGTTCTGCGCAACTCTTTGCCATGGAACGTACACGATTCCGATCTTCTGCGAAGACCCGGACTACACTCCGCCGCTCGTAGAAGTGACCGTCTCGAACGGTTGCCGTCCCGAAGATACGCATTGCGACAATCCCGATTGCGCATTGCTCGACACCACGCTGTTTACCTATCGCATTCGCGTATTCCCGGGCTGCCGTATTCGCCTCATTATGACCTACTGCGGCGAAGGTCCGGTGTGCGTTTGCATCTGGCGCTCTGATTTCGTCCTTCCGGCTAATATGATTGGCTTCAGCGCCGTCCCCGGAAACCGCGAAGTTGCGCTCAATTGGGCGACCGCCAGCGAAACCAACACTCAGGAATTTGTCATCTCGCGTTCCAACGAGCGTGAAGGTGTTTACGCCGAAGTCTATCGCGGTGCCGCCGCCGGCAATAGCTCGACCACGCGCAACTACTCGTGGACCGATCGCTCCGTTGCCAACGACCGTACCTACTATTACAAACTGCACCTGATCGATGCCAATGGCAACCACGTCTACAATCAAGACGGCCAGACGGTTATCGTCGAAGCAACCCCCGGCTCCAGCATACCGTCCCAGTTCGCGCTTTCGCAGAACTTCCCGAATCCGTTCAACAGCCAGACCACCTTTGGATTTGCCCTCCCGGCAAATGAGATGGTTAGCCTGAAGGTATTCGACCTGCTGGGTCGTGAAGTCGCCACCGTCATCAACCGTCAGATGGAAGCCGGCATTCACACTGTGAACTGGTCTGCTGAAGGTCTGGCCACTGGCCTTTACACCTACACGCTGACCGCGGGTAGCAGCACCGAAACCAAGAAACTTCTGTTCTTGAAGTAATCCCAGACTGCGGGATCATCATTACTGTGTTAGATGAGAACCACTAAACCCTGGGAAATCACTTTATGAAGAACAAACTGACTTTGATGTTTTGTGTCGCCTTCCTGGCGGCACTCTGCGCGGCACCCACTGCTTTCGGGCAGTGCAGTCCCACGACAGGCGTCATCCATGTAGGCGAAAGCCTCTGTCTGCAGCTTTGTGCAGATGAAAGCTATGCCTACACCTTGGAAGACGGTGGTCGTCCGGGCCCCGAGAATTACCCCATTCTCACGATGGCCGCGGGCTGTCATCCCCTCACGACAAATTGCGCCGTCCCCGGATGTGACCCTTTATCTCCGCCGGACACGCTGGTTTTGGGCGGAGATCCATTCGACTTGGATTCCTATTACGGATACAACGACTGTTTTGACATCCATCTTTATTGGGTGCATGACGACGTCTGGACCATCGAAATCTACAGCTTCTGCGATGGATGCTTCTGCATCACCTACGATCGCCAGCTGCCGGTGGAACTGATGGAGTTCACGGCTCATCCTCGTTCGAATGCCATTGAGCTGCATTGGGCGACGGCCAGCGAGTCGGAGACCGATCGATTTGAAATCGAACGCGACCACCAGACTGTCACGTCAGTTGATGCGTCCGGTTCATCCTCCATCGGTGCCCGCTACGCCTGGACGGACAATAATGTCGTGAGCGGTGTGACCTACGAGTACAGACTCGTTGAAGTCACGATGGGCGGTTCCCGGATTCCTCTGGGCAGCATCACGGCATCCACGGTGAACACCGTGTTGCCGGTGGAGCATGCGCTATATCAGAACTTCCCGAATCCGTTCAATCCGGAAACCAGCATCAGCTTTGATCTGGCCACTTCCGACTTTGTGACACTGACGGTCTACAACCTCGCTGGCCAGCAAGTGACAACACTTGTGAATCGCGAGATGGCTGCGGGTCACAACATCGTTCGCTTTAGCGGCGCAGGCTTGGGATCGGGCATGTATCTCTACAAGCTCGAAGCCGGCTCCTTCAGCGACACGAAGAAGATGATGATCTTGAAGTAAAGTACTTCTTATTTACTCTGAAACGAGGGCGCCCCGCCATTCACTCCGGCGGGGCGCTTTTTTTGTCCCTCTTTCATTCATATCAAGGCTGCGGACTTTTCAAAATCCCTTGACCAACTCCCCCGGCCTGTCACTGATGATTCCGACGACGCCCAACTCGGCCAGGCGTTTCGCTTGTGCGACCTCGTTCA
Organism: uncultured Alphaproteobacteria bacterium; assembly: GCA_964631675.1. Taxonomy (GTDB): domain Bacteria; phylum Electryoneota; class RPQS01; order RPQS01; family RPQS01; genus CAZVXJ01. The sequence goes on along the minus strand of CAZVXJ010000026.1, from coordinate 11,458 downwards.
CTGTAAAGGTCACCAGCGGAATCCCCCGCGATGTAAATTCGCGGGCAATCTCGGGTGTCAGCGTCTCGTGCCACGGAGCATAAGCCGTGGCATCCATCTGCTCCATCACTTCCAGATGCTGCGAGTAGTATCTTCCATCCTCCACAATCCAAATTGCAGGCACCTGGGGATCCAATCTGCGGCACAGGTAGATCGCATTGGTCAGAAAGCTGGAATAGACGTAGCTGTCCGGCGGCAGCAGTTGGCGCACCAGCGGAACAATAATCTCACAGAGCTCGGCATCTTTGATTTCAATATCCAGGTAGCCCTTTCCCGCGACATGCCGCAGGACTTTTTCAAGCGTGAAAATTGGAATCTGCGCGGCTCGCAATTTCAGTTCCGCAAACCCAAGCTCCGCAAGCTTCTCGCCTGTTGGCAAGACATCGTCATGAAAGACAACGGCTATCCTGTCTCGCGTGATGCGCACGTCCAACTCCACACCGTCCGCACCCTCCGCAAAGGCGCATTCAAATGAGTGCAGGGTGTTCTCCATCGCGTGCTCCGGCGATCCCCGATGTCCGAAGATCAGCGGGCGATGCACGGGCTTCACGGAAAGAAGTCTCCGTCGCAACTCCCCTCCGCGTGGGGGGGGATCGGGGGGGGTTCGGACAAACTCCACTATCCAATCCTCTCCATGGCCAACCGAATCCGATTCAGCGGCTGTGTCAGCGCCAACCTGATATAGCCTCTGCCCTCGGGACCGAAGCCGCGACCCGGTGTGATGACAACATCATTCGTCAGCGCATGCTCGACAAACTGCAATTCATCCTCACCTACGCGAGCCCACACATAGAATGTCGCCGGACTCTTCACCACTTCAAGACCTAAAATGTCCAATGCACGTTCGGTGAACGCGCGACGCTCTCCGTAAATCGAGCGGATCTGTTTCACCTCCTGCGGCGGTTCCGTGCCAACGTACCGGCCAAGCCCGTCTGCCATCGCCCGCTGAATCAGGAGCGGGGCGCCGGAATCAATCTGCGATTTTACTTTCACCAAGCCAGAGATAATGTCTGCGCGCCCCACGGCAAAACCGATGCGAAATCCCGTCGCGTTGAAGACCTTCGAGAGTGAGTGCATCTCAATGCAGTTTCGCGTGAACTGTAACAGAGAGGGCGCGACATAGTCTCCAAAAGTCATTTCGCTGTAGGCATTGTCGTGACAAACAACAGTCTCGGGATGTGTGTCACAAAAGTCGGTCAGCCTTTGCCAGAAAAATTCATCGGCGACCGCTCCGGTCGGGTTGTTGGGGTAGTTCAGAAACAGCATCCGTGTGCCTTCGGCCAGGCTCAAATCGGGCAAAAAACCATTTTCAACCTGCAACGGAATGACGCGCACGTGTCCATCACACAATGTCGTAATCCCCTGCGCATAAACCGGATATCCCGGCGATGGGCAGGCCACCTCATCGCCGGGATTGACGTAGACACGTCCGAGTGAAGCCAGCCCCTCTTTTCCGCCCAGCACAACACAAATTTCCGTTTCAGGATCCAGTTCAACCCCGAACCGGCCTTTGAAATACTTCGCAATTGCCTTGCGTACCGCAGCATCCCCGCGCGACGAAGAGTAGAAATGCGCGTCGGGGTCCGAGGCGTGAACTTGCAGGCTGCGCGTGAAAAATTCCGGCGGCGGCAGATCTGGATCACCGATACCCAGATTGATCACATCCCGGCCCTGCTTTTCCTTTTCGGCGATCTTCCGTTCCATCTCCGCGAAAAGATAGGGTGGAATCAGCTCAACACGGCGAGCGTAATGTTGATGGGTCATCGGATCAGTGATTCTTTATTGGGGTTGACATCCTGACGCAGAGCACGGTGTAGCGGTAGGATCGCGAAACTCGAGCGTCAGCATTTTTCAACTTCACTTCGGTATGATTCGTCCGCAAGCTGAGGCAGGCGATTTCATCAGCCGGACAACAAAGTGCATCCTATTTTTCCGGCACCAGCTTCATCCACCGCGCAACGGTTCCGTGGAAGTTATGCGGAAATCCCATCCTCTCAAGGAACATCAGCGGGCAGAATCCGTCCACCAGCCGCACGCCCCTCGCATTGCACGAGTTGGCGAGGGTTTCACTCACACTGCGTCTCCCCTCTCTGCCGCGCACCCAGATCCGGGTAATTTTTGCATCCAGGCATTCCTGCACCAGCGTATCTGATTTTTCCGGCGGAAGGATCACAATCGCAGCGTCGGCCGGTGGTGACACTGATTCAACGCCCGCAAAGCAGCGGACACCGCCAATGGCATCGGAATTCTTATTGACTCCCACCACTTCGTGCCCGCGTTTTCTAAGTTCATTCATGACCAGTCGAGAATAGCTCTTCTGGTCGCGTGAAAGCCCGATGATCGCGATACGTTTGGCCTCAAGTATCGCGCTGATATCTTCCTTCTCGTTCATGAAAGTGTCCTTTATGTCTATCCCGAAGATGCGATTTTCCGCTCTGCCAGGTCCCATATTCTGCTCATCAGCTTCGGGTCGTTTCTCTCCAGTTGGGTATGACTTGTCTCGAACAGCCATTCGGCAAAACCGATCAGTGGCCTCGCTTGCGTGTGGCGCAGGTATTCCGGATCGAGGTCGCTGATTCGCACGCGGTCGAGGGCATCGGCATCTTTCAAGAGTGCGGTTAGCGGATAATGCACATGCCCGGAGTCGAGCTCTGTCTGCTTGCAGTGCTGAATCACAGCCGTTCCCACCATCGGCACATGCTCTGCGGGCAAACCACCGCGTATCAGCACAGCCTGGATGTCGTCGGACTCCTGGAATCTCAGCATGGACCACAGCCCGTGCTCGGTGCAGATGCCGTCATGTCGTCTGCCCAGGTCGTGCAGAAATACAGCGGCCCACAGCGGCACTTCAAGCTCCGCGCTGCCCGTCAGCCGTGCCAGCAAGAAACCGTGAATCATCACCCTTGCCACGTGCATACGCCCGTGCAGTTCCGAATCACGCGTGAAAAATTCCGGCGGCGGCAAAAGTTCGTCGCGTCCCAGTGATACAAGCGTGATCAGTTCGCTCTTCATTGATTACTTCGGCACTATCCTTTGTATTCATCTGCTCGTTTTCCGTATTCCCGGCGCAGTCCGAGCGCAAACAACCCGAACAACCCAAACAAACCGTAGAATCCCGGTTGAATGAATCCGAGAAATCCCAACAATCCAAGCAGGCCAAGCCAGCCAAGAGAAGTTCGCTTCATGATTCCTCCCGATTGGGTTAGAGTGATGCCTCGCCGCGAAAGACAAATTCTGCAGAGCCGCGCTGTCTGACCTCCGCAAACCCACTGGATACTTTTATGCGCAGTGTTCCTCCGGGCTGCTGCACGCTGATCCAGGTATCGAAACTGAAGTGCCCGGCCATCGCTCCCGCCGAAGCTGTCGCCACCGACCCCGAACCGCACGCGAGCGTTATCCCCGCACCGCGCTCCCACACCACCAGCCGGCACGACTCCGGAGACACCACGTTTACAAACTCGATGTTCGCCCCTGCGGGAAACGCTGTGTGTTTTTCCAATGAGGGACCGTACGTCCGCGCAAACTCGATGTCGCGCTCCGGCCCGAAGATCACCCCGTGCGGATTTCCCACATTGACCGGCACAACCCGGAACATCATGCCATTGGATTCCAGCTCCAGCAGCGTCGCGGTCAGACTCTTCGGCGGCGGCATGGTCGTCTCCACCTCGTTCTCACCCGCCAGCCGCGCCCTCATCACTCCGCCGCCCGTCTCAATGCTGATTTCGCCGGCCACGTCATAGCCCTGATCCCTGAGAAACAGCACAAAGCACCTGAGTCCGTTTCCCGATATCTCCGCCCGAGACCCATTTGCATTCCAAAGCGCCATCCGGTGCGAGGCGACAGAAGAGGGCTCCCGGATTAGTACTCCATCGGCCCCGATACCGTAATTGCGGTGACAGAGTGCCTGAACGGATTCCGAGGTACATTGTGTTGGCAAATTCTTAGAATCCAATAGGATAAAGTCATTGCCAAGGCCGTGATATTTGGAGAATGGGAAAGACATCTGCAAAAACTTGAAACCTGAAACTTGAAGGCGGAGAAATACAAAATACGACTCTGAGCCGAAAGTCGCAAACAGGCTGCGCCTGCCTCACTGCGCCCCTGTTCATTGTTTACTGCTGTGATGCTCTCAGGGACTGGAGAGAGTTTCCGAATTTGTGTATATTAGCCCTGCAGCCTTCACTACTGAACCCAATCGCCCCGGAGGACTCTACACCTTGAAACCCCGCATTCTATTTGCCATTGCTGCAATCTTTCTGTTTGGAAACACAGCTCTGGCCGAGCCGCATTACACCGCGCTATTTGGACAGGGATGCCACCTTTGCCACGTAAACCCCAGCGGCAAGGGCATGCGCGCGCTGTATGGCAGCCAGTTTTTTGCGCCCAACTATCTGCCTGTAAAGCCGATCGATTTCGAGAAGTTGGAGAAGATCAAACCACAGCTGTCCGAATCCGTCATGATCGGCTGCGATCTGCGCACGATTTGGATGAGTGAAAATACTCAGGACAATAGCGAGTCCGGCTTGTCCGCTCCGCTCTCCACGAATACCGGAAAGATCTCGCAGATGGAAGGGAATCTCTATCTTACGCTTCAGCCAAGTGAGGAGTTCTTCGCCTATTTCTCGCAGGGAGTTCGTGGCGAGAACGACGGCGGCACCGGAGGCCGCACGGAACTGTTTGGCGTCGCCGATGTTCTGCCGTGGAACGGCTACATGAAAGCCGGTCAGTTTCAGGAGAATTACGGTTGGGCATTTGCCGATCACACGAGCTTTGTGCGCACTGGACTTTGGCAGGGCTATGACGGTGACTGGTACTCGTCTCCCACTCCCCCACACTATGGTGTTGGCGCAGAAATGGGATTCCGGCCGATGTTTCTTGATGTGTCTGGTTCATTCATGAACGGGCAGTCTTATTTTCCTGATCCGAGTGATCGACAAAAGCGCTGGACTGTGCGAGCGCAGGCGCAGCGCGGCATCGAAAAACTCAAGCTGCAATTCACCGGCGGAGGATCTTGGATGCACGCGCCGCCGCTCTTCAGCAGCAGCACGCGCATGGAAGCGTGGGGTGGTTTCGCCGGCATTGGTTGGGAAGGCATGGCCGGAAAACTCGGCTGCGACGAAGGGTTCGGATTTCTGGCTACGTCGCTCCTGTTTGAGTACGACCGCAAGTCTTGGTCGCCGTTCGCGCAGCCGCCCGCACTCACCAGTGCGTACTCCACGACGCAGCTCAGCACGATGGTTCAGCAGGGTGTTTGGCTGGTCGGTCAATATGACTGGCTCGAAATGGGTGACAATCTCGGCACTGAAGCCGAGCGCACGAGCATTGGTCTGCAAGTATTTCCGCTGCCGTGGGTGGATTTGCAGCCGCGCTATCGTCTGTACTCATCCTCCCACGCCGATCGCCTGAAGAACACGCAGCACTGGGAGATGCTCGTGCACTTCGCGTTTTAATCTGTGCAAAATACTACACACAAGCGGGCGCCCGATTTCTCGAGCGCCCGCTTTTCATATCTCATTCCGGGCATGTGCGAACACATGCCACGGGACAATTAGCCAACCTTCACAGTCGTCGGCTTGTTCTTGGAACTCTTGCGGCAAGTGACGGTCAGCACGCCGTTCTTGCACGAGGCCTTCACCCAATCGGTGTTGATCGGATTCGGGAAATTGAAATAGCGCGAGAAGTTGCCGGTCTGGCACTCGCAGCAGTAACAGTTGCAGTCACTCGGACAATTCGAGAGATTGCAATTGCCGCTGATCGTGATCGAGTTGGTCGTGCACTCGATCTTGCAGTCGCTCTTCGTGCAGCCGGGAACGCAGCAGCGAATCGTATAGCCAGTGCTGGTTTCCCAGAAGTCGCAGCGCGGGGTCCACGGAGCGCCACTCTCCCATGAGCGCGTCATTTCTTCAAATACGCGGTTCACGCTGTCCACGAGGTACGGATTGGTCCAACCGGCCTGCGTGGTCGGGGTGGAACCGGCAACGAACGGAGCCGAATTGTTCATCGTCCAAGGATTGTAGCTCCAGGGGGACGAGGGATTCGCGTAGTTCGGGCTGTGGCCGTTCGAGCTCTTGCTGCTGATCTTGCTGCCGTTGCTCTTGCTCACGTACTTTTTGTGGGACTTCTTTTTCATCGTGGCTGTTGCCATGGGTCTCTCTCCGTGGTTTTTGGGTTGTGGTTTAAGAACGTAAACCGAGGAATACACTGTCCATTCCCGATTTCCAAGGGCAACGCCCGTGCCACAGGCGGCGACCTTCCGGAAAACCATTGCTGCACAAAGCAATACCGGATACACCCCAGCACAGAAAATTGGTGCCCACTAGGAAAGGAATTGCACTCTACTGCGAAAAGTCTTGACTTTCCTGCCGGGGTGACGTACATTTAGGAGAGCGAAATGAGCGTCTCGACTGAGCAAGATGCTGTGTCTCTGGCTCATCAGACAAATAAAAAGCGGCGGCCCATCCGGACCGCCGCTCTGCTTTAGGCGCACTTGGCTATTTCAGCAACACGATTTTCTGCGCAGTTCGCTCGTCACCCTGACGCGCTTCTGCCAAATAGATTCCGGAAGCAAACTTGGATGCGTTCCAATTTACAGAGTGTTCGCCTGCGGTCAAGTCGGAATCGAGAAGCTGCTCCATCAGCCTGCCGTTTAAGTCGAAGATGCGGACGGCAACCACACCCGGATGCGTAACTGATAAAGAGATATTCGTGATGCAGTTAAACGGATTGGGATAGACCCGCATGATCCCGAATTGCTGTGGCGTGGCCGGTGCATCACGTGCGGAAAGCGCACCTACACCCATGTGAACCGTTACCAGATGATTAACCTCAATTGGAACAATTCCGGAAAGCCCGGGGAATTCCACCGGTGTCATTACAACTCCGGAAGGAAAAGTCAAGCGCAAATCATAGGCGGATTCAGACTGCGCGGCGAAATACGCTTTTAATCCGTTGCGATCCCCGTTGATGTAACTGATCTCGGCTGTACGCAGAACTTCGCTGCTGCCATGCTCGTAAAGTTCGAGTCGTGTGTGCCAGCAGTCGTTCTCACCATTGGGTCCAAGCACCTTCACCTCGAGATAACTGCTCGCCGCCGTCGCATTATTGCGATACAAGCGGATCGGGTCGTTGTGTGAGATCAAACAAAAATCGAGGTCTCCGTCGCCTTCATAGTCCACCCAACCGCCGAACCCGTCCGCCATCACGTTCATGCCGAATTCAGGTGCCACATCCGTGAACCAAATTTCCGTAGCAGATTGAGCTTCCTGCCGAAAGAGCTGATTCGCCGCCGGACTTGATCCGCAGCCACCGGACCTCACGCAGTAAACGTCATGGTCGCCGTCACGGTCGTAGTCGGCGGAATAATAACGCGCTCCGTGGGGCCAATCGCTGAAATCCGTCTCCATCCCATGGACGTTCATTGCGAAGAAGGTCCCGTCGCCCTCGTTTTTCCAAATACCGTGGCGACCGAACCACTGCGTAATCAGATCGGGGAACTTGTCATGATTGAAATCCACCCACGCGCAGCCCGCGCTTGCGGGAATGCCAGACAATCCCGAAGAAATGGTCATATCTGCAAACACACCCTGCCCCAGATTCACCCAAAGTTTTCCGGTACCTGAGATTTGCGTCGTGAACATGTCCACGTCGCCATCAAGGTCAATATCGGCAAGGCAGAAACCTGCTCCATCATCGTCGGGGAGATTTGCCTCCGAAGTGACTTCAGCGAATCCGGATCCTCCGTTGTTCTGATACAGATGCCAACCTGACGACGTCTGGCTCAGAATATCCATCCACCCGTCATGGTTGTAGTCCACCCAGTCAATGCATCGGCCATGACTTCTTGGCGGCAATCCCATGCTTGACCAAACGTTGGTATAACTACCGGCGCTGTTTCGCAGCAAGACCTGATTGTCACCCCAGCAGTCTATCAGAATATCCAGGTCGCCGTCATGGTCAAAATCCATCGGCACGCAAGTTCCGGCATCCCGATTCTCGGGCAGACCAATCTGCGACTGGGCGTAGAACATGCCGTTATCGTTGAGGTATAACTCGGTGTCGGTGTCGAAACGTGAGGTCCTCAGGAAGTCCTGATCGCCGTCGTCGTCTACATCGTACCAGAACATGGCTCCGCAAACGCCAATTTGTGCAAGCCCGACATCAGATGCCACATCCTGAAAGGTCTGCTGGGCGAACGACGCAACAACTACTGAAAAAATAATAACTACCAGAGAGGAAAACGTACTGCAGCGCATGATGACCTCCTTCTAGAAAAACGTAGCATGACCGCAAGACCATACTCCTAATGAGAATAAGGTACGGCAAAAACAGCGCCGAGTCAAGTCAGATCACTCAAACCTATGCTTTGTCCATCATTTTGACAAATACACAGGAATTGTTAAATTGGGGATTCAGTATCGGATTGGATTTCACAATTTCACGAGCCATGAAAATAGATATTGGCTGCGGCCCTTATAAAAAACCCGGCTACACCGGAGTGGATACCGATGAACAGCCGGGCGTGGACATTGTAGCCGATGCTACGAGCTTACCGTTTGAAGACGGCACGGTGGATGCGATTCACACGCGGAACACTCTCGAACACATTCCCGATTTGTTCAAGGCACTTTCCGAATTCTATCGCGTGAGCCGCCATGGCGCGGAAATCGAAATCACCGTTCCGCACTTTTCAAGCTACGAATACTGGCGTGACCTGACACATCTCAGACCGTTCAGCGCGTTCACGTTCGATCACTTTGACCGAGCTAAACAGGCAGCCGCGGCGTTGCCGGACTATTTGCCTGCAATTGACTTCGAAATCCGCCGCGTGCATTTGCACTGGTGGGATCCCTGGCAGATCAGAGCCAAACGCGGCTGGAGAAAACCTGTGCTGAAGCTGATGAACGGCTGGATAGAATGGTGGGCGAATCGCAATCTGTTTCTCTGCGAAAGATTTTGGTGCTGGCATGTGGGCGGCTTTGTGCTGGTGACCTTCTATCTGCGCGTGCATAAGCCGCTGCGCAAACTTGAAACTAAACCGCAAACCGTTGATTGGGGAAAGCCATGAGAATTTCAATCGTAATTTTTCTTACTGCACTGCTGCTCTCCTCCGCCATTGCCGCAACACCGGAAGAATTTCCGGTGAAGGGATTTTCTTTCACTCAGGAGATCACGCTGCCGGTGTCGCCGGATTCGGCTTTCGATTTCATGACCGGAGACATCAGCGGCTGGTGGGATCACAGCTTTTCAGACAACCCGAAAAAACTTTTCATAGACCGCACACCCGGCGGGGCTTATTGGGAAATCTTTGACGACGCAGGCAACGGCGTTAAACATGCGACCGTGATCTTCGCCGATCGCGGTAAGAAGTTTCGCATGGAGGGTCCATTGGGACTCTCGGGCCGCGCCTTTCAAGGTGTGTACACGTATGACTATGAAGCAATTCCTACGGGCACAAAAGTGACGCTTACGGTGAACATGCTCGGCCAGCTCGATGCCGAATTCGCGGGGGTTGTGCAGCAGGTTTGGAATCACTTTCTTGTCGAGCGGCTCGTACCGTACGTGGAGAAGGTCAGAATCAAGTAGTGCCGCACGGCTGTGCGCAAAGAAAACTAAAACGGGCTGACTCATTGTTTGAGACAGCCCGTTTGTTCTTCTTCCCCCCAAAACAAGTTTTGGGGGAAACACAAGGGGGTTCATGATTCACTCTTCACTACGTCGACGAATGATCGCCTACCAAATAATACTCCGGACGGCGTTCACCCAGCAGGTCGTTATAGGGATTGATACGCTTGTTGTCGGCATCGGCGGGATCAATTTCTACAAGGATAACTCCGGCGGTTGAACGAGGTGCTGATGCAAGCACGTCGCCGCGAGCGCCTACAATCTGTGAGACCCCCGTGAATCGAACAACCCTGCCGTCACGGTTTTCTTCGCCGACGCGGTTCGCCGTTAGACCGAAAACGTGATTTTCCAGCGAGCGGGTGATCATGGCCTTCTGGGCATAAGGCAGCACAAGATTGGATGGATGGGCAATAATCTGCGCGCCGCCGACGGTTAATGTGCGCGCAACCTCAGGGAATCTCCAGTCAAAACAAATCATCACTCCGACGCGGGCATGGCCAATGTCATGCACTTTGAGCGGAATATCGCCGCGATCGAAGCGCTCATTCTCTTTGTCGAACAAGTGCAGTTTGCGATACCGGCCCAGCATTCCGCGCGGGCCCATAAAAACCGAAGAATTGTAAAGCCTGCCGCCGTCACGCTCGGGCATCCCCAGCACCGCATAACAGTTCTGATCACGGCACAGAGCGGCAAGCCGCGTGCTGCTTTTGCCTGAAGGAATTTCTTCCGCAAGTTCCGCGACTTCTTTTCGACCCTGGAATTCATAGCCGGTCAGTGCGAGTTCCGACATGACCCATAAATCGGCGCGCGTGTTTCCGATTAGGGATTCAATCTGTTTCCAATTTTTGTCAACGTCGCCGAATTCCGGCGCGTTTTGTACGATGCCAACAATCATGGGTAGTATGGAAAAAGTTTCGGGCACGCATGTATGCGTGCCCGTCTGTAAAATGCACCTTCATCCCTTCACGGTTTCGCGAAGAGCGGATGCGATATACCTGGAAAGGTCTTCCTGCTTCGGCAAATCCCAGGGCGACATGCCAACAGTTCGCAGAGCCGTATTCTGATAGGGATAGATGTCCACTCCGAGAGACTTTGCGCGCAGCGTAGTCAACTTGCCCGGCTGCACAATCACGCTGTCACTCGTGCCGCCCCAGGCCGGATCCATGCCGCGCTGCCAGGCAAAAGCCGAAGCAGAGTATCGTCCCGGTGGCACATTTAAGATGACTACGGACTGCATGTCAGAAAAGGGGATGCGCGGCAGGGCTCTGGTGTCCGCCGCTCCCTCCAGATTCACCTGACACATCCAATCTGTGCGACGAAACAGATCGGGTGTGGGAAATGAAACCAGCACCGCTCCCAAACCGCTGCTCAGCATCGCTCCGGGAGCTTGATTGGCGTCGCGGGATTTACAGCCTGTACCCAGAACTGAAATCGCGACGATAAAGAGAACGAATTTACTGTTTTGCGCCACGGGCGATTAGTAAGTCCGCCACCTGCTGATGGCCAAGTTCCTGTGCCATCATCAGTGGAGTAATGTTATGATCGTCTAAAGCATTGATATCTGCTCCGTGATTGAGCAGCCATTCGACCATTTGCAGCCGGTTTCGCCGCGCAGCCCAGTGAATGGGTGCGCGCAGGTGAATATCACCTTCCGAAACACTGGCCTTCTTCGAGAGCAGGAATTCGGCCATGGGAATGTTTCCATCATACGCGCAGCGATTCATCGGTGTCAAACCCGATGCATCCTTCGGATCGATCGTCACACCTGCCTCGATGAGACTCTTGACGATTTCAATCT
>CAZVXJ010000025.1:0-18279 GCA_964631675.1 uncultured Alphaproteobacteria bacterium | reverse complement strand
AGAATCACTGCTAAGCGACACCAATTGCGGGGCATGTGCAGACACATGCCGCCGCGGGAAGAGGGATTGAGTGAAATGAGCTTTGATCACTGACTATTTACGGCCCCAGGCTTTGAAGCCCAAACGTCAGAGATTCTTCACACCAATAGAGGTAATTGCGTTCTTCTGGAAGCAGCATTCTCGCATTTGAGTCGGGCATGGCCGGATCGAGCCCCTCCTTCAGAAAATCGAGTGCTTTGGAAAGTGCGTCAAGGGCCTTCGGCGTGTCAGGTACACATTGTTGGAAATAGACTCCCCTAAGCCACCAGCCTGGAACAGACCGTTCGTTGTAGATTATTATCGTATCCAGCCAATCCAACGCTGCCGCATAGTTGCTATCCCTGACCATTCGCCAGAAGCAGGCTTCATAGGCATTCGTCGAATCGGCGAGATTAAGTGCCTCGCGGTACTCGTAGGTGTATCCGTACGGCAGTGCGGTAAAGCCTGCGGGCTGATTGCTCGTCGAATCGAGGCAGAGACAATAAACTCCTTCAGGCAGGTTCCACACATCCATGGCGAGAGCATAATGACGGTCAGAGCGAGCCGGGATTTTCGTCGGCGGTGATACTCTTTTGAAGCCATTCCACCCCCACAACCACCATCCACGAATTCGATACCCAAGATCCGTAGAATCTCGCCACAAGCTTGCATTGGAAGCTTGAATTCCGGGTCTGAAAACGCGTGGCGCAAAGGCGGCTCCCAAATTTTTCCCTGCCAATGCGTAGTCAGAGTGTTCGTTATTCCTGAAAGGTATTGCGACCTGAAAAGTATCGTTCATGCCAACAAACAATGCTCCACGGAGAGGGTAACCGAGAGTGGGATAGTCAAACGAGGCTGCATCAGTTGTATTGACGAGTCCGATTTTGGGCCACATGCTCGAGCAACACGATAAATCGCCGGGTTTCGGCCATGGTCCGGGTGCGCCGTAGTTTGGATTATAATCTATCGGTTCAGTGGTTTGTCCTAAACACATCGCAGAAGCAAGGACAATGAGAGCTGGCCACAATGCCGTGGTAATGAAGCTCTGAAGCAAATTCATGGCTGCGCCCCTTTCGTCGAGAATTGTCCGATGCTTTGGCTTGAGAAAGATGAATCTGATGTGACATACCGGGCTGAGGTGTCTCGTCTTGCAATATCCATGATGGTGTGCGTGTAGATGCTGCCGGGAGTTGGATGATGCATGCCTACCGCATGACCGAACTCATGCGTCAACACTTTCTTTAACACACGAGGTGCATCTACTGCAATAGAATCCGGATGGTTTTGGTAATATCCAACGTGAAGTCGTGCCCAAACTCGGTCATATGCAACCACGCAACGCATCACTCGGTTTGGGACGTAGGCGCCGCTCTCAGAGGCCGAGTCCCACCAAACGCGGTAGCCAATCGTCGTTCCAAGAACATTGTTGTCGTTACGAATGTCGTTTCCTGTACGCCAGCTCCAGAATGTAACCGCGTTCACAATATGGGGTGCGGGAGAATTCGTGGGTAATGCATATCCAACATACCACCGGCTGGCGCCTGCTTTGTTGAAGTTTTCGCCGAGGCACGTGTCTTCAAGTGCCCGGAATCTTGTCACGCGGAATTCATAGAATCACTGCTAAGCGACACCAATTGCGGGGCATGTGCAGACACATGCCGCCGCTGGAAAAGCGCGTCAAGGTGCGAATCGCGCGCGTTCGTAAGCCAGTTGCTGACGACACCAGTACAAATAGTTTTTTTCAGCGGGCAAGAGCAGGCGTTGAGTGGAGTCCGGCATCAAAGGATCGGCTCCTTGATCTAAGAATTCAATGGCCTTATCGTATGCATCTACGGCTTTGCTTGCATCCAAATCATAGTAGTGATAGAAATCACCGCGTAGCCACCAACCGGGGACAGAAGTCTGATTCACTATGAGAATTTCGTTCAGCCAGTTTAGCGCCGCAGTGTAATTGCTGTCACCCACCACGCGCCAGAAGCAGGCCTCAAATGCATTAATCGTGTCTGCCGCACTCTGGGCCTCAACGTAGATGTAGTCTCGTCCGCCGGGCATAGCCATGAAATTGCTGGGAGCAAGGCTATTGGGCACGAGGCACAAGCTGTAATGACCGGGAACGAGATTCCAAAGATCGACAACCATTGTATCCCATCCCTCAGAGAGCTTAGCGAGTGTATCTGGCATCTGGGATTTTCGGCTGTTGGGTCTCTCCCAGCGACGAAGCCTGTATCCAATTCTCGACGAATCCCGGTATGCTTTGCCGATGTTCGACTTGTCGAGATTTTGCCAGATGCCGGGTGTAAACCATTCCTTAGGCTTTTTGCCCGTTAGAACATAGGCCTGGGTTGTCATATTGTAAAAACGCATGCGATACTCTATGGTATCATTCAGTCCAACAAACAAGTTACGCCGCATCGGGTAGCCGCAACGAGGATAAGTGCTAAGCACGGCAATTTCATTAAATACACCCGAGTCTGGCGAATTGAAGCCAACACACGCATACGTGTCCCATTCTTCCGATTCTGCTCGGTCATAGTCAATCATAGTGTCATACTCGTCAGCAAAAACTCCCTTGATGTAATCAAACTTGGACGCAGATAAAGTCACGAGGAGTAATATTAGAAGGATCGGTTTGGGTGTTTGCATGTCATGGTCCTTTCACAGAGAACTCTCTGCGACTGGTGTCGGCAAAAGTGACATTTGATGGTACGTGATACCGCCTGATACTATCAATAGGCATTGGGCCCATTATCGAAAGTACGGTTGAACCTTGGGGCGGGTGTGTCATTCCTACCGAATGCCCGAATTCATGCGCAATGGTTTTTCCAATCGCAACAGGAAATTCTGCAGCCCATGCAGAGTCGTCCGAGCTGTAGTAGCCGTGGTTCCGGTTGTAGTTATATTTATCTATCACTATCATAGAACGAACGTGAAACCGTGGGATGAAGCCGTTGTCTGACGCATCCTCCGGATCAGTCCATACCGGAACCCCAAGAGTTAGTCCATGAAATCGAATTGAGTCAGAATGAACATACCCTGCAGCATCTCGTGATCCACTCCATCGCCAGAAGGTCACAGCATTGCAACTGTCATGGCACGGGGTAGTCGTTGGCAACGCATAGCCGACATACCACCGCCCTGCTCCGGACTTGTTATAGTTAATATCACGCCACCGAAATGTGTTTCGCCGAAATGATTCTAACCATTCATCTGTTGCTTGTTCCGGTTCCGAACACCAATTTATGAAATTCGTTAGATAGGTTTCTACATTGGCAAGCAGATAGATGAAGCCGGGCATTTGAGCTTTTGTGCTGTCTTCAACATTTGAACGGACGTGTACGGCCACTGTTTTTTTGAGCGGGTCCAATCTCTGGTGAAAGTGATCCGAGTCCGGTGCCGTGCATTCCGAAGCCGCCATCATGCCTCTGTACTCCTCAAAATTGCAGAGGTAATCACCGTCAATGTCTCGTCCGGTTGGAATGGAGTCCAAGTCAGCGTACTTTAGTGGCGGAGGAACTGTAAAAAACGGGCGAATCGGACGGGTATCTTCTACGTCAAACGCGCGGCGCTCCCAGCAATCAGCCATGCCGTCGCCGTAGCTGATGCCCTCGTCCACGAGGCCGTCGTAGTCGGGCGGCACGGTGATGGAATAAAGTGAATCTCCCCACGGAGACATAAAGCCGATCAGCCTGCGCGATTTGCCGCCGTCCACGACTTCGGGTGTCACAATGCAGTGCGCGGCATAATCATGTGAGCGCAGCCAGAGCGTATCCTCGTGAACGGGTGCGATGGTGGTTGCGATGATAAACGTCGTGTAGAAGGGTCGATAGACGGGGAGTCCTTGTGGCCGTGGCGGTACAATCGTAGAATCCCCGCGCCACCAAGGGTTTGTCGGCTCCCAGCCCGGAAGAATGGATAACTTGTCATAGACCAGTACATCGTACTGAGTGGGCTGGCCGAGTGTGAAATCAAAGTTCGGGAACATTGTGTCTACGAGAGCGGGATTTTCAATCGGTCCCTCGTGGCCCGTCGGCACCGGATTGGGTCCGGCATAGCGCGGCGAATTGATGCACTCACCTTTCCACATAGAGATGTCGGAGATAAAGTAGCTGATGCGGAAGGGCTGATTTGTGGAAGAGTTGACGGCAAACCGCAGCCCGATGGAGTCATGCGGACTCGGAAACCAGCAGGAATCGGTGCCGGAATGAATAAATCCAAGGAAGCGCAGGCTGCCGTTGAACGTGGGCATTTGTGGACACTCGCCCATATCAATGTCCACGTAGGAATACGATGCAAATGGGTTGGTTGTAAAGTCTCCGACAATGTCGGAAGCATTGGGATAGCACTCCAATCCAAAAGTATTCCATGTATCCAGCAGAAAAGTGCGTTCTGTCCGTTCTAACTCGCATTGATCGTTCGCCAATTCCAATCGCTGCCAAGGGTTGCCGTCGAGTACATACCAAATCCTGAATCGCCCGCATTCAGGCAAGGTCATCAGAAGCTCCGCGCTTCCGGAGCCCTCTACATAGAATAGAGTAGAATCACAGTAGCCCGGTTCCCCAGGAGTCGGGTATTCGTCAACGGCTTCAAACCGGCAGCCTGTTTCACCATACAATGTATCGCCGGGACCTCCAAGTTGTTCCACTTGAGACGTGTGGAGTGCCCGCCCGTTGTCGTCCTGAAAGTCCAGGTCTTGAACAACGATGTGATCCGCGCCCAGGCGTTCATTTCAGGGTAAGGAGCCAAGTCCCATTCACAACGTTGGCTCAATGACATATCGATGTGAGGACACAACATTACCGCTGCAAAAGTACGAAACTAAGATGGAGACGTTCCGCCAGCGACCTGACTGATTTACCCATGTTCGGTGCCCCGAAATGTAGGTTTGACACTCGACGTCGGCAAGGGCGAATTCTGAACCTGCGCAACACAAAAGGGCCACTGCCATGAAGATATTCATGTGCGGTGGCCCTTCCTGATAATGGTATGAAATACGGGTAGCCCCGCTACCCCCCCCCCGATGAACTGTGCAAGCGATTAGGCATCTATACCTCCGGTAGAATGGTTACGACCGTGCATATACGAAAACCTATAACAATATAAGCAATCCGAGTGCGTTTGTCAAGCGACGACAGAGTGGCACTCTCCTTGCTCAAGAGCGTGACGATAGTCAATCGCGAATGAAAATAGGCAGAGAAGTGAGCAGTATGGACCAGAACGGACACGATGTGCGGGGCAACACAGCCAACGGCCGGTGCAAGGCGGAAGAATCCTGCCGCGTGCTGTTGCTGAGCTCCGACACGCCGTGGGCGACCAATTTTCGCGATGAAATCAAACGCATGAAGTGGCAGCTCAAACGGCTGGACAGTCCATTCGATGCACTCGCCACAATTCCAGAGTTTGATCCGCATCTGCTCGTGATTTCCGAATACCACAGCGATCTCACGTTAGCCGATCTTTGCGATGCGATCCGGATTCCTCGCCTGTTCCGCCCTGTGCAGGTCGTCATCACGAACACTGTGCCGGAAGTCTCGGAATTCGACCTGGTTGAGCTGGGCGTGGACGAACTGCTTTCCGTAGATGAGCCGGGCGGCCGCTATGCGTCCATCCTCGTGCCGCAGTTTAAGCTCGCCAATTTGAGTCGCACGCTGATTTCACGAGAACAGGAAATCCTGGACGGATTGCCGAATCCGCTGTTCGTGGTGGATTCTAATCTGTCGCTCTGGAAAGTCAACCGTGCCATGGCGCACTGCATCGGGATTGACCCGGTTGAAAAACTCAGACAGCATCTCGGCATACCACTGAATGAAGCCATCGTGCTTGCGTCGGGACAATCCTCCAAGAATTCGCCTGCCGCAACTCTGGCTGAAACATTGAAGGCGGCTTTCAAGGAGGGACGAGCGCATTTCCGTTACCGCCAAAATGGACACGGCGGCGAGCGGGTTTATTCCGCGCGAATCACGGAGTTGCAGACCGAGCACGACCGGCGGCTGATCGATCTGCGCGACATCACCGAAGATGAAGCAAACCTGCGGCAGGAAGCGCGCAGAGAGCGGCTCGCCACGATTGGAAACTTGGCGCTCGGTGTTGCACATGAAATTCAGAATCCCAACACGTTCAGCCGCGTCAATGCGGCGAATCTCGAAGAGTTGTTTGGAGCAATTTCACCGCTGCTTGATGCGATAGAAAGCGAGCACAAAGAAAGCGCATCGCAACTGCCCGAACAAATACCCAGCATGCAGAATGGGGCCGGCAGCGCGCTGAACGATAAGGTAACTCAGTTACCGCGGATGCGCGAAATGATCGGCAACGCGATTCAGGGAGTGCAGATGGCCAGCGTTCGCATTGCGCATGTGCTGGAAACTCTGCGAAACTTCGGCCGCGTTGAATCTGCGCCGCTGGTCACCATGAATGCGGCGGCGGCGATACGCGAGGCAATCGTGCTGACAAAACATGTTTGCCGCGACCACTGTGAATTGCGGCTGGAACTGCCCGAGGTAATTCCAGAGGTGATAGCCTCGCAAACGGAGCTTTCGCAAGTTTTCGTAAATCTGATTCAAAATGCGGTGCGCGCGTTTTCCGATACCGCTCCGCAGAAGCGCGGCGACGCCATCGCAGAAATCAGAATCTATCTGCACTGCGAAACAGAACGCGATCTGACCATCGGAGTTGCGGACAACGGACCCGGAATTTCAGAAGCGATGCAGGCCTATATCTTCCGGCCCTATTTCACCACGCACGGCCAGGGTGAAGGCACGGGGCTCGGGTTGTCGCTTTCGTCGGACATCATGCAGAGAAGCGGCGGCGATTTGACGGTTCAAAGCAGCGCCGGAGAGGGTGCAACATTTCTGGTCACCATTCCCAAGGCGCGCACGGCACGCGCAAACACGGCGATTACGGAGGAGCCCAATGCCTTATAAGATCTTGATCGTGGATGACGAAGAGCAGATTCTTTCGGCGCTGGAAACGTTTTTCAAGCTGCGCGAATACGATGTGACGACCTGCACGTCCGGCCCCGAAGCGCTGGAACGGATTCAGATGGAAAAGTTTCATGTGGCCCTGCTCGACATCAATATGCCGCTGATGAGCGGCATCGAGCTTTTGAAGCGCATCAAGGACGCGCGCCCCACCGTGCAGGTGGTGATGATGACCGCCTACACCACGATTGAAAAAGCGATTGAGTGTGTCGAGAACGGGGCGAGTGACTATCTGCTGAAGCCGTTTCAGGACATGAATGATCTGGCGGGAATCGTGCGGCTCTCCTGCGACCGCGTAGCGCGCTGGGAGAAAGTCGCGAAGGAGAGTTTACGCAGTCCAAGGGATGTGAGCTTGCACAAGATTTGACCCACTGCGTGGGGTTTTCTTGCAAGCGTTTGATTGAAAACGGGCGGCCCATTAAGGGTCGCCCGTTGCTTTTTTGTCATCCTGAACGAAGTGAAGGATCCCGGGTGGACCAAGGACGGGGCGTAGACACATGCCCCGCAGAAAAATACCTACTGGCGTACTCGATTCATTGTCGGGTCTGTCATTCCTGTGAATCCAAGCATCAGGACACCCTCCGCTGCGACCAGTTTGGTTTCACCTTTCTCGCGCGAGATCTCCAGAGAAGAAAGAACGAGCTTTGCTTTCCAGTTCGGATTTTCGGCCATGATGGTCATTCGGTCTGGAGTGATTTCCAGATCCTCATGACTTGGAAGCGAGGCTAACAGATTCTTCAAGTCAAACACGAGAGGTGCGTCATCTCCAGAAGTCAGTTCGAGTCTTTCCATTGCCGGAGCATAAGTCAGATGAACCGTATCGGCCTTCACGGTGAAATCGAGCGAGGTGACCGCGTTCTTGTCGTAATCCTGACGGGGAAAATTCATGACGAAATCATACCCCGCAGAACTCAACATGACATTGTCGACCATCCCATAAGCCAGCATGATGGGCCCGCCCTCGTCAGATTCAACACGATGGATGTGCAATATTTCCAGAACGGCAGTTCCCGCATAATGATGTCCGGCATCCTTTGCATCCTTTTGGGCGATCAGTGAATCAATGTTCTGATCAAAGAACAATTGAAGCGCCCTATGCCCATGCATTTCGTTGATGTAGCCGACAATGGACTGAATTCGATCATACTGCTCCGCCTTCACATCGTGCATGCCTGCAGTATCAACTTTCCCTTTCACCGTGATGTGATTACTTTCGAGCAGGATCGCAAGTTCATTGATTTGACTGCGCTGTGAAACCGCAAAAGCTCCCCATGGTCCAAACGTTGCGAGCAGGACGACGACGCAGAGCGAGAGCGGAATCACCCAAATCTGCTTGCCGCTGGTCAGAATGAAGAACACGGCGATGAAGGAAAGCCAGACGGCGAGTAAAACGACCAGATAGCGTTCCACCGTAACCCCGTACATGTCGATGCGCTTGAAAATACTCACATAGAGCAGCACGATCAGCGGCACAAGCAGAAAATAGAACAGCCGCGAGTAAAAATTCACCCATGTATTGGAAGCATCGTTGCGCAGCGGATAGACCAGCAGAAAAGAGAGGATTCCAAAGATCGAAAATGCGATGACTAGATTCGCCACCCACCCCACGGGCCAGACAGATGTAATCAATATCTTCCCGGCGTAGGCATAGAGTATGACCAGATAGACCGTGATCAGGGGAATCAAGACATAAAGCGTGAATATCTTGAGCCCTTTCGGATAATCGGTGGTGCGTTCGAGCGAAGAGATGTTTGCCGGAACTCCGGACAGAAAGAACCACGTGTTAAAGATGCCGGCGATTGTCACCCACAGATAAGCATAAATCTTCTCTTCTATCTGAACTTCGAACAGGTTGTCTACGGCTACTATGGCAAGCGCAAGCCCCGCAAACAATACTCCGGAATAAACGCCCCCAATCAGAATTCGAATGAACAGCGATTTGTTGTATTGCCACAGTCCGTTCATCTCGCGCAGCATGACAAAAGGAGCAAATGCAACCAGCAAGTGCAGCGCAACCGCAAGCATTGCGAAGCGTATGCCGGTAGCTACTTCCATGATGGAAGGCAGTGTCAGAAAATAAAGTGCAATCAGGACGATGGAGGCCGACCAGGACAGCCACTTTTTCAATGGCCCCACGGCAAACCGTTCCGTGTACAGCGAGACGGAAATCGTCAGGAGCATCGCAAGATATGATGCCATCGCCAGCCGCAGCGCGAGCGGCAGCTCATTTCCATCCGGTTCGGTGTGAATGACGTAGATCACCGAAATTGTTGCAGCGAGAGCGGAAAGCAGCGGCAGGGGAAAGCGCCGAAACGTCTCGATTGCGCTTTTGCTCAGCGTACTCAGAGAGAAGTGGCTCATGGAATTTGAATAAGGTGGTGCGAGTATCTTTCATACCAGTGCCTCGCAATTGAAGTTCCTGACACTATATGCCTCGTGGCTTACAATGGGATGATCATATGCACTTGGCTCATTTCCGCGCCCTGTTATTGTTCGTTGAAACCGGCAAGCCTATATCAAGCAAAACTAAATTCTTAAGTGATCGTTTGGATAAAGTGCCGTGGCCTTTCAGATCGTGCATGCAGGGTGTAACCGGTCAGGCGCCCCCCGTCTACCATGCTCGCGCTCGCAGCCGATTGAAGCGGTGCTCGTAGGCGTCATCGGGCGAGAGATGTGACTGCATGAGGAGATAACTCTGCGAGGACAGTAGTGTAAATCGGGCGGCCAGAAAGGCCGCCCGATTGTGTTTGAAGAAACTTCCTCCCTGAATCTCCCACGGATGTGGAAGAGAAGCATCTGTAGGCTTGCATTTTATTACTTCACTTTCAGCAGGAGCAGCGTGAAGTCGTCGTCAAAGCGATCGCTCCCGTGAAAGGAAATGACATCGCTTTCGAGCAGGCGAAGTTGTTCATCACCGGAGAGCGAACGCTTTGCCGAGGCGAAGCCCGAGAGCCGCAAAAGTCCATATTCCTCATCCAGAGGGCTGCGCGCTTCGCGCACACCATCCGTGTAAAGCAACAGCGTATCGGCGCTATGTAATTGGACTTTGCCTTCAATGTACTTCCAGCCGGGAATGAAGCCGAGCAGCACACCCCCTTGATCGAGCAGCTCCTGAGTGCCGTCGGCGCGGGTCAATACCGGCTCGTCATGTCCCGCATTCACATAGCTGAGCACCGACGTCTGCGGATCAAAAACGCCAATGAAAAACGTAATGAACTGATCTGCCGAAGTATTGCGGCAGACCACTTTGTTGATACGGCCCACAATGTCTGACAGCGCGATGCCGAATGGAATCGCGGTGTTTAAGGACGACTGCAGGCTTGCCATGAGCAACGAAGCCGATGCACCCTTACCCGAAACATCACCAATGGCAATACAGGTCTGACCGTTATCCAACGGCACGATATCGTAATAGTCTCCGGCAACCTCCAGACAGAAATGGCATGCGGCCGCAATCTCCAGTCCGCGGCAATCAGGAATACCCTGCGGCAAAAGTCCCATCTGCGTGGTGCGGGCGGATGCGAGTTCGCTCTCGAGTCGCTTCTTGTCGAAGTTCTCTTCGATCAGGCGCAGATTTTCCGCCGTAACGGCAATCTGCGGAGCGACTGAGTTCAGGATTTGCAGCTCTTCGCTGTCATAGTCTTCCTCATCCAGGCGAGGTCCAATGGCAATCAGTGCGCGCAGATGATCACGAAACATCAGTGGCACTAGGATGCCCACGCGGCGCTCACGCAGCCATGCTAATGGAACCGAATCACTTTCGATATCGGGAATCGCCGGAGCCTCATCCACCAATAACGCCCTCCCGTTGCGGGCCAGATGACGAACGATTGCGCTGTCCGCAGTCAGCGGATGTTCGTCTGAGTTCAGTCGCAATACCAGAGCGTACTGCACTTTCATGCCATTGGTCAGAATGTTCGTCAGCGAGTTCCAGAACTCGTGCTGATCAACCGGCGTGGCTCCGCGGTGGAGAAAGTCGTGGATCGAAGTGCGAAGTCTGGCACGCTCGGGATAAAGCCTTTTCTCAAGAAAAGTATTCATCCGCCGCTGTGCGGGAAGAATGGTGAGCGACAGTCCAAACCCGATCGCGAGACTGAGGGTGGTGCTGTCTAAGCCGGTGACCTGCAGTGCGATGCGGCTGATCACCAGCACGACTCCGGCGAGCCCGGTAAGTATCACTCCTCCGACCAGCGCATAGCGGGTTCCGCGCCGGAGTTTGCCTTCGATATCCATCAGGCGGTAGCGGCGAAACGCGTAAACGAATGAAACCGGACCGAGCAAGGTTGCGACATAGACAACAGCACTGCCGATAAGATCTATGTAGGGCGAAGAGTCGTACCAGTCGAACCAAAAGGCATACAGCACAGAAAGAATAGCCGATGCCACGAGCCCGAGTGCACTGCCGCCAATGAACAGACGGAGTTGGCGCTGCTCGACGCGATCAGTGGATGTGTTGTAGCGAAACACGAGAATCACCACGCCAAGAATCAGAAAGGCCCAATTTATCTGTTCGGCGAATTCGCCATAGGTAACTAAAAACGGCAGGCGATCGGCAACAAAAGGGACTGTTCTTGAAAGGAACGCCAGCAGCGCCAGAAATGTCGGGATGTAGCAAAGTGCATAGGATACCCACGGGTGCCGCTTCACCCAGACTAAGGGTTTTGGAAAGACGAACTGCAGATGCAGCCAGAGCGAGACTATTCCAGTACTGACAATATAGGGGAGCGAATTGCTCAGCGGATAGATCAGTGGATGTGGAAAGAGTCCGAACGACAGCGGAATAAAATAGGAGCCGACAGCTTCGGCGGCGCGCGTCAGGCAGTAAAGAGCGAACACTTGCACAACCAGCGTCTCACCGCGGGTGTACACCCCCCAGCCGCCCACGGCGAGCATCGAGAGCACGATCAAGTGCCGCAGCACATCCACGAGAATCAGAAACCACTTGAGTTTCGTGGTGGGCGGATGCATGGCGAATGCCGTATGCAGGGTGTCGCCGTTGTGCAGGTAAGTGAGCGGCAGCTCAATTCCCGCAGGAAACGGCTTGACATCATACTTTACCGTCGGGCCGAACTGAACGCGCCACTCTTTGATCATGGGCCTGCCTGCCACCTCCAACACAGAATCGCCGGCAGTGGGAAAAGGCGCGGAAACAAAGTCGTTCTGAATCGCTTTCCTGAACACGGCGATGCTGTCGGTTGCGGGACCAAGGCGACTTTCCAGGTAGCCGCTCTTCTGCCAACGGCTGAGTCCGACGACGTCGTGCAGCATATACAAGAGCGAGTATGCGGCCACGCCCGCGTACAAGACGAGAATGATTAATCTTGGGAGTTGGCTGCCTCGCAACACTCGGTTCATTCTGAAGGTAGTTACTGAGACCTGATTGCTCAGAAAGTTCTTATGACCCGGACACCGGACTTGAATTTACAAAATACAACGGAAATCTGAAAAAATCCAGTTCAGCTCATATACCAATTGCGTTCGTGGCAGAAAGGCATCCAAATGCTGATAAAGACAAAATCGGGCGACCCATTAGGGTCGCCCGATTTCATCATCCATTCATGGCCGCGCCTTCTGCAGGTTGCAGAGGATCGGCAGGTTTCACTTCGTCAGGATCATTTTCTTCTGCAGGCGGTTGCCGGCAGTTTCGAGTTGGTAAATGTAGGTGCCGGAAGCGAGATTGGCGGCATCGAAATCGGCCGTATGCGCACCCGCAGGAAGCGGCTTATCGGTAATCACTTTCACGGTCTGGCCCATCACGTTGAACACGGTAAGCTTCACGTGGCCCGACTGCGGAGTTTCAAAGCGAATCGTGGTCCGGCTGTTGAACGGGTTCGGGAAATTCTGATCCAGAATCACCTCACCGGGCAGAGCCGCGGCTCGGCGAGGAGTCATAGCGGTCGCCTGATCGGATGGTGCGATAAAAACGGGAGACGAGGTATAGCGCACCAGATCGCCTTCAGCATAGTGTGCAAGAATTTTCACTACATAGATTCCGGCAACATCCTTGGTGTCCCACTTCCAGGCTGTGACGGTGTCCGGCATGTTCTGGGCAAGTATCCTGCGCACTTCGCCCACGGTATCACAGAGCTGCACGGTGTAGCCATGCGGCAATTCACCTTCGAGTTCCCACTTGAACGCCAGCGGATCACCCTGCTTCCAGCCTTCTTCATAAGTTGGGGTCGGCTCGGTCAGCCACATGGTAACCGGCGCACGCACCGCAAAATCCTTTGCGCTCTCCACACGAATCGTGGTGTCGGTGTACTCGGCTCGCAGAACGAGACGGTAGCCGCTGCCTTCGTCGAGTCCATTATACCACCAGGTGCTGGTTTGTTCGGGCGCAATGCCGCTCTCCACCCAGCGCACCTCCTCGTACTCGCTGCCCTTCAGCTGTTCAACAATGATGCCATATTCCAGCGGCGGCGCGCCGACAACCTTCCATTCGATCTTGTAGTCAATTCCTGATCGGAGTGCCTTGCCCGGTGCGGGAGCAGCCAGTGTAATCCAGGGGACGACACTAACCGCAAACGATTCGGACTTCACTCCAAGTATCACCGAGTCGGGTGTCACGGCATCCACACGGAAGCAGAGCTTTTCTCCGTGCACAGCGGCAGACGGCCAAACCCACTGGGTTTCCGCCGGGTCGATGCCCTGTGCAAGCGTGTTCGCATAGGTCACTCCGCCGTCAGTAGAAAGCAAGACTCTGTAACGGGTCGTGGTCATGGGGGCATCAAAGCTCCACTGCACGGTCACGGCCTGACCAACCACAAATCGTTCGCCGCCCTGGGGATAGCTAACCCAAGGTTTGCCTTCATAATCTACCGCGGCGGACTTGCGCAGTTTCAGGAGCATGTCGCGCGCTTTTGCGGCATACTCTGTCTTCTCCTGAACCAACTTTTCAAACAGCTCTTCAGCGGGATCGCGCTCTCCCGCCATCAGTCTCGAGAGGGCCAGATACCAGCGAGTATGGGGTTTCAGCGATTCATCGGCGCGGCGGTTGGTCTGTTCCAGTGTCGCGACGGCGAGTTTTGCGTCCTCGGTCAGATAGTAGCAGACACCAAGATAGAGTTGCCACAGCATCGAGTCGGGCTGAATCTGAATTGCTTTCTTGAGCTGCGGAATGGCGGATGAATAGTCGTCCTTGGCATAGAAATCCATGGCGCGATCAAACTCATCCTGACCCTTGACCCGCTCCTCGCCACGCAGATGCAAGCTCTCAAACGGCAGCTTCTGCATTTCGATCAGATCGCGGTAGGGCGAATCGTTGCCACCGCCTTTCCCCTTTACAAGGAACACGACGGCCATCACTACGGCGCACAGGCCTACAAGGCCGATTATGAGTTTCTGGTAGTTCATGTCTATTCTATTGTGCCGGGCCGAAAGTTCTTACCGGGCAGCCCAATCTCCCGTCGCAATAAATCCTGCCCAATAGAACGGATGGTCGGACTTTCCGGCCGCGCGGCGGGATTTGATCGCTTCAAGAGCCGACTTTCGCATGGCATCGTAAAGATTGCCGTCATGGGAAGCGAAGAGTGAGCCCATCAGCTCCGCCGTAGACTTGTCGTCCACGGGCCAGAGCGCGCTGATCACTGTTTTCGCACCCGCCATCTGGAACGCGCGCCGGAGGCCGAACACGCCCTCTCCGGTGCGGACTTCACCGAGTCCGGTTTCGCAAGCGGAGAGCACGACAAGTTCCGTGCTGCTCAGGTTCAAGCCAGCCACTTCCTCAGCCGTGAGCGTTCCATCCTCCACTCCGGCCTCGGCGGCACCCGCTCCCTTCAAATTGGCTCCGGCGAAAAACAGACCTGATTGAAGCAGCGGACTTTCGCCAATGGTGACATTGGTGGCCTTATCTGGCTTGCATTCATTCGAGATATAATAGCCGTGCGTGGCCAAATGCAATACCCGTGAGCCGGGGCTTTGCTTCTTGAAGGCATCTTCAGTGGCTTGGGCATCGAATAGCTCCGTGGCCGGTTCCGGGTTGGCCGACTTCCAACGGGCGGCGACTTCATCCACTTCTGCGCGAGTTGCCGGCAGCCTGCCGACCACCATGTCGCGCAAAGCTCTGCAGGATGATGTACCGCCACGAGTCAGCCCCATCATCCCGCCGACCGTCCCAAGCATCGAGGATTGTTCGCTCTTTCCACTTCTCACGGCAGGTGTCGCGTCGTAGTCCGGGTCGCCCAGTGCCAGCAATCCTGATCCCTTCACGGCAGTGACCTGCTCTTCACGCACGAGGTCACGACCCGAGGCGACATAGTGAATGGGACTGCGTTCGATCAGATAATCACCGTCCGGTGACTTCAGACCTGCAAAGGAAACCAGACAGAGCGCTCCATCGGGAGAGAGGAATACCGCGTTCAGTCCGCTCACCTGAATTTCGAACGGCTGCCAAATCAAACGATAGAGGTCATAGCACAGAGCGGTATACTCGTCAACGTTCAACGCGCGCACGTTGGCCATGTGACGGCGGTACTTGGCCACGGCGGAGTCGATTTCGGCGACGCTGCCGAGCGTGTACGCGGCGGCCTTGCCGTTGCTTTTGACCACCACGGCCAGATAGCGCGGCTCACGCGAGTTCAGCGATGTACAATGTTCATAGCGCATGAACTCCACCAGAGCCGTACCGGGTGCGAGCTGCGATGCCACCTTTTTGGCGTCCACCTGCGTAACGAATTTCTCGCCGCGGAATCCCGTACCGCTGCGCGCAAGTTCGGCCTCGAAACGTTCCTTCTTCTCGTTGGCCTTCTGAATATCCATCTGATAGGCCCAGGCACGCGCAGGATCCGCACCTTCCACGTACAATTTCGACAGCGCGATACGCGCCTGATTGAGCGAATCTACGAGTGCGGCGATGGCGCTGACCGACTTGTGGCGTACGAAAATACCGTCGGTAACGAGTCCCTTGGTCGAGAACACGACCTTGGCAATCTCTTCACGATTCGCGCTCTCCCCGTCGGGAGTGGCCAGCAGAATCGAGAGGTAGTTGGATGCCTCGGTCTGCAGAAACTGCGAATTCTCCAGAGCATTTCTTTCGGCCAGTACACCAAAGGCCTCACTGAAATTCTTGCGCCGGATCATGTAGGCGCGATTCTGAAATTCCTCCGCTTTGGTCAGATCCTGCTTAGCCAGTGAGAGCATGGCCATGCCGTGCAGCGTGCTTGCCGCAACCGGATGGTCCTTCCCTGCCGCAGTCTCGATGTCTGTCAAAGCCTGTGTATAAGCCGCTTGGGCCTCGTCAAAGCGGTCTTCAAGCAGAAGCAAGTTTCCCAAGTTCTTGCGGTATTCTGCTGCATCGGGACTGTTGGCCGAACCTGCTTTGTTCTCGATTTCGAGTGCACGCTGGAACAGCGGTTCTGCCTCATCAAATCTCTCTGCTGAAGTCAAAGTTCGGGCCAGGTTGCTGAGTGTCGCCGCGACTTTCGGATGATCCGGACCGTGAACGTGTTCACCCGTCTGAAGAGCCTCACGATAGAGCGTCTCGGCTTGGGCAAGGTCGCCCTGATCCTCAAACATATGGGCTAGATTGTTCTGGCACTGAGCGACGCTGGCGTGGTCAGGTCCAAAATTCTTAAGACTGACTTCCAAAGCACGGCGGTACAGCGGCTCCGCATCGCGGTAGCGGCCTTCCAGATTGTACAGCGCGGCAAGATTGTTTAGCGCAAACGCGACCTCGGGGTGCTCCTCGCCGCGCGCCTTTTCCATCACGGACAGTGCGCGCTGGTAGAGCGGCTCGGCATCGGCATAGCGCGCCTGGGATTGCAGCAGGTTTGCCAGGTTGTTCAGACTGGCAGCCACATCAGGGTGTTCACCGCCCAACGTCTTCTCACGAATCTCTAATGCCCGGCGATACATTGGTTCCGCTTCCGCAAATCTGCCAACGTTCTTGTAGAGCGAACCCAGATTATTTAAGCAACGGGCGACGTCCGGTGAATTTGGACCGTAGCGTTTTTCGCGAAGGTCCAGCGACCTCTTCCAGGCTTACTCAGCAGAACTGTAGTCGGCGAGATAATAATAGCTCTTACCCAGTGCCAGCAGAACGGTTGCCACGCTGGGGTCCTCGGCCCCCAGGGCGGATTCGACCTGTGTGAGAGCCTGCTCCAGAAGGGATTTCGCCTCAGTGAACTGACCCTTCACGATCAGAGAATCACCCGTCGCAAGGAGGCTTTCCCAAGTTTGGGACTGGGCAGAGGTGGCCCATGCCAAGAGCAGCAGAGCTGCGCAGCAGTATAGGCGGTGGTGGCGAGTGATAGATTTCATGAGGCTTCCTACGGTAAAAATATAACTGAATTTAGCCCTGATTACAAGCCTCGTCGGTAAGGAATTTCACTGTGTTTCAATCAGCCTCTTAGCGGCCTCGAACCAGCCGGGGTCATCTGATGATTCGTATTAGCACCTCTTGCACCCGCCCAGCCGTGTGGGTATATTGAAAGACTCGGGGCGAACTTACGAGGCACCCGGCGCCGTTGCCTCACGAATGAGAGAGAGCGAAGTGATCATGGGTTACAACAATTCAAATACCTCACCCAAACTTCTGATCCTAATATGGGGTCTAATTGTAATGACCCCAACATCTTGGGCACTCACCACCGACTGGACGAATTCGGGAGGAGGGCTTTGGTCGGTCGGATCGAACTGGAGCCAGGGGGTTCCCGGTGTAAACGACACTGCAAGGATCATACTCGGTGGAACGTACGCAGTCACGTTGAATATCCCGGCGACGATTTGCCGGCTCCAGATTGGAGCGACGACGGGCACTCAGACCCTGCTCGTGAATTCTCCGCTTTCACTCACGCACGCGAACTCATTCTTGAGCCTCGGCTCTCATGGCGTGTTCGATGTTAACAGCGCTGTGACGCTTTCCAGCAGCAATTTCACCTTCTCGGTAAACAGCGACGGAAAAATCGCCGTCAATGCCGGCGGTGTCATGACTCTGTTGGATGGCCTGATGCGCAATGATACACTGGGATTGCTCGAACTGGACGGTGGTGGCACGATTAACGGCGCGGAATCGCTGTTTAATGACGGCGCACTCCGTGCTTACAACGGAACCATCGGTGTTCGCATCGAGAATCACTCCACCGCAACGGCGGATATTTATGACACGCTGAGGACGCAGTTTGTGGAGAACTTCGGCGAGTGGACGCTGCACGGAGATGCGTACCATTATTTTACCAATGTGATGGGACAAGCCTCTGAGTTTGAAAATTCTACGACACTGACGTTGTTTAGCGGAAGCGTGATGGATGGCGATACAGGTAATCAGGGCGTGCTGCAACTGAACAATTTG
>CAZVXJ010000024.1:0-18590 GCA_964631675.1 uncultured Alphaproteobacteria bacterium | reverse complement strand
GATCCTGCATTGGTCGTTCGAATTTTCGTTTCCATCTTCAATTTCTGCTTGACTTCCTGCCATTTAAGCGCTTTATTTAGGTCAAATCTGCCGATTTCCTATCTTCGCTAAGACGCGAGTGCACGAGTTATTCATTTGTTCACCAGGTCGCGAATTCCTCTTCTGTTGATTCCAATCTTTCTTCATCTAATTACCTTTATCCTAACAGCCGGGAGTTGCCTTTGAAGAGAGTGCTGCTACTCCTCTCGTTGTTACCCCTGACACTGATTGCTGCGGACGAGCCAATGATCGTCATCAACGCGGGTGCCGCGCCCACGTCTGTCGAGTTGTTGGATGTGCCCAATGACGATGGCTCAGGCGTTGTCGTCAAATGGGTGCCGTCAACGTTGCAGGGATTTGTCATCACGGGGTACGAGATTCAGTTTTCGAAGAAACAAGACGGCCCCTATGCGACGGTCGGGACTGCAAGCGCCAAGGACCGCGAGGTTCAAATCGCCTCTGGCGAGCAGTACCTCATCCGCAACGGCGAGCCGTTTTTTGCTAAAGTAGTCGCACTGGATTCCACTACTTTAGCGGTGCGGGACACGTCCCGACTTGACACGGCAATTTACAAGAATGTCAAATGGCCGAGGAAGAGCGAGTCAGCCCCAGCCGGGCCGTTTGAGACGGCTGCATCCTGGTTCAATACCGGGCGTGTGAACATCCTGTTACTCATCGTCGTCTTTTTTGCGCTTGTCATGTACATGGTAAAGCAGTCGGAATCTGGCGCTGTGCTAAAATTCCGTCGCATCGCCGGTATCGATGCGATCGACGAGGCAATCGGTCGTGCCACCGAGCTCGGCAAGCCAGTGATGTACATTCCAGGAACTCAAAACATCGAGAATATTCAGACGATTGCGTCGATTCAGCTTTTGACTTCTGTAGCCACCAAATGTGCTCAATACGATATTCCAATCATCGTCCCGCTCAATAGAGCCTTCATGGTCGGCGTTGCGGAGGAGGCTACGAAGCAGGGCTACATGAATGCCGGCCGCCCGGATGCCTACAATCGAGACAATATTCGATATCTCTCCGATGAGCAGTTCGCGTTCACAAGTGGTGTAGCTGGAATCATGATGCGTGAAAAAACTGCTGCGCACTTGTTCCTGGGTGCGTTCTTCGCAGAGTCGCTGATTCTATCGGAGACCGGATTCTCGACCGGTGCTATTCAGATCGCTGGAACTGCAAACGTGCATCAGCTTCCATTCTTTGTCGTAGCATGTGACTACACTCTGATTGGTGAGGAGTATTTTGCCGCAAGTGCATTGGTGACTAAGAATCATGATATGCTGGGCACGGTGAAGGCAACCGATTGGGTCAAAGTGACGATCATTCTTGCCATCGCCGCCGCGATGATTCTCGAGCTCTGGGGAATCACTTTCCTCGATTCATATTTCCGGGTTAACTGAGGAGTATCGCAAACGATGAAACGTGAAATACCCATACTGATCACGCTAATATTCGGCGTGTTCATGATCATACAGTTCTTCATTCCGCATCCGTCGGTGAACGAACTCGCAGGAAAGCTTCAGGGCTGGGCGATCATTGTAATTTCATTCTCGTACGTACTCGGATCGGCCAACATTCTTCGTATCAACGGGGAACTTGTGTACCGGAAGGCCCCCAACTGGCCGTATAAACTTGTCCTGATCTTTGGTTTCTTTTTGATGATGTTCCCGGGACTCATCGGTGGCATCAAAGAGGGCGATTGGGCAAACGACCGCCTTTTCGTGAACATCTATGTCCCCATGGCGTCGACCATGTATGCTTCGCTGGCATTCTTTATTGCCTCGGCTGCATTTCGCGCCTTCCGCATGCGCACTTGGCAGGCATCGGTGCTTGGAATCACGGCAATTCTGGTGATGCTGGGGAGGATTCCTATCAGCACGATGATCTGGAGCCAGTTTCCTGATTTGATAGATTGGATCATGAGTGTGCCGAACGCGGTTGCGCAAAGAGGCATCCTGATTGGCGCGGCACTTGGTGCCATAGCGACCGGATTGAAAGTAATTCTGGGAATCGAACGCAGCTATCTGGGCCGCGAGTAGCCCCAAAGGAACCTACACACAAACTATGGCAAAAGAACTAACCGCGCTGCAAAAACTTGAAAAGCTGGATCGCCGCTGGATCTACCTTTTCATAGCCATTGCGGTCGCCATCCCCCTGTTCCTCAAGTTTGGCGTGGCACCAGCGGTGACTCCACCCGTGCAAGCCTATTATGATGCGATAGAACAGCTCCCCGAAGGATCCATGGTCCTCTGCTCTTTTGACTATGATCCGGGATCGCGCGCAGAGTTGAATCCGATGGCACAGGCTACGCTTCGTCACCTGATGATGAAGAAACACAAGTTGGTAATCTTGACACTGTGGGCAACTGCACCCGCTTTGATCGAGAGTAATATCAACTTGGTTTGTCGCGATGAGTTTAAGGCAGAGTATGGTAAGGATTACGTTTATCTCGGTCAAAAGGAAGGTCGTGAAGCGGTCATGGTCGAGATGGGGCGGTCTATCCGGTCAACATTCCCGCTGGACTACTTCCATACTCCAATTGAGCAAATTCCGCTCATGCAGGAAGTCCAAAACTATGCGAGCTTTGCTTTGCTTGTCAACGTGTCTGCGGGCTATCCGGGAACGAAAGAATACGTGCAGTATGTCCAGTCGCGCTTCAACATAAAAATGGTGAGCGGAGCCTCGGCGGTTTCGGTCCCTGAATATTCAGCCTATTTCCAGAGTAACCAGCTCAAAGGACTGTTGACTGGTATCAGCGGTGCCGCCGAGTATGAGACTCTGATCAAGAAGACCGGATTAGCGACAATCACAATGGGTGGGCAGACCATGGGCCACCTTGTTATCATCTTTTTCATCCTGATTGGTAATGTACTTTACTTTATCAACCGTAAAAAGAGGGCGGAGTGATGGATTTTCTCTGGACTAGTTTAGCGGCGTTCTGTACGATCAGCGTCCTGAGTTTTCTCTACAAAGACAATCCATTTTACAAGTTTGTTGAGCACTTGTTTGTGGGATTGGCCGCCGGGTACGTTGTCTGTACGGAGTTTTACAATGTCTTCTTGCCCAACCTCTGGCGCCCTCTCACAGGGGGGCAGGATTGGTGGCTGGTGATACCCTTCGCTATGGGAATAGCTTTGTTTACCCGGTTTTCCAACAACCTTGCGTGGATTTCTCGTTGGCCAATGTCCTTAATTATTGGCACGTACGCAGGTTTGGCCGTGATTGGATTTGCTTCTGGTGACCTCGTGTTGCAGATTCAGGCCAGCCTGATTCCTGTGATTGACGTACCGACAGCGCAGGAATTTGCAGCCAACCCGGGACTCTTGACGTTGCTTGATTTTCTCAAAAATCCGATCTTTACGGTAGGGTTGATCTGTGTTCTGTTCTATTTCTTCTTCTCTATCGAGCAGAAGGGTTCACTTCGGTATGTTGCGTTGACCGGAACTTCCCTGCTGATGGTTGGCTTCGGTGCCGGTTACGGATACACAGTGATGAACCGGATTGCCTTGCTTTTCGACCGGTTGTATTTCTTGTTTGTTGATTGGATGCACCTGGCGAGAGTCTAGTCCGGCAGATAGCAAAATTGAGAAACGGGCGAACCAAATGGTTCGCCCGTTTTCTTTTGCGAAGTGGCTCCGCTCAATTAATCATGTCACCTATTCGATTCCAGCGAATGATCTCCCAGAATCTGCCAGCTGATACGTGTTTGTTGAAACTGAAGTATGTGACCAGCGCTTGGCCCACAATATGATCTTCGGGCACGAAACCCCAGTATCGCGAGTCCTCTGAGTTATCCCGGTTGTCACCCATCATGAAGTAGTGGCCTGCCGGCACAGTTATCGGGCCATAGTTGTCGCGATTCCATGGAATTCCAGGCTTGGCACCAAACATTCGTCGCTCCTCGACGCCAGCCTGTTCCGGCCATGGCCTGCTATACTTGGCCTTGGGAGGATTTTCCATGACCTTGCCATCTACCAGCACGATTCTGTTTTTTATCTCAACAGTCTGCCCGGGGCCGGCAATACAGCGCTTGATGTAGTTCAAACTTGGATCCTTGGGGTACTTGAATACCACAATATCGCCGCTCTTTACATCTCGCGGTCCCTCGAACTTATGCGAGGGTAACGGAAAGCCGACTTTGGTGAATGGGATTCCGATCCAATCCGGTGTCCGTACTCCATACACAAACTTGTTCACCAGAAGAAAATCGCCCACAAGCATAGTGTCCTCCATGGACCCTGTGGGAATTCGAAATGCTTCCACGGTGGTTACGCGTATGAAGAATACCATGATGATGAGCGAGACGGCAAATTCTGTCCATTCGCGGGTCACGCTCTTGTGTTTGACGGTGGTCGATTTTTGGTCTGACCGAATTTGATTTTCCACAGGAATCTGCACGGTAGCTTTGTTTGTTCAGGATTTTGTCTGCACGACCGGAAAGTACTGTGTGGGCAACAAGCTCCTCTATTCTACTCAACCTTCAAAATCGCGAGAAAGGCCTATTGTGGAATCTCAACATTGCCCACTGACTTCATACGCTTCTTGCCCGCCTTTTGTTTCTCAAGCAGTTTCTTCTTGCGCGTGATGTCGCCCCCGTAGCACTTCGCAAGCACGTTCTTTCGCAAGGCTCTGACGGTTGAACGTGCAATAATGCGCGAGCCAAGTGCAGCCTGAATCGCGACATCAAAAAGCTGCCTGGGAATCAACTTCTCCAGGCGGTCACAGACTCGCCTTCCCCAGTCATAAGCTTTGTCAGAGTGCACGATCACCGACAACGCGTCAACCACTTCGCCATTAACAAGAATGTCTAATTTCGTGAGCTCGCTGCGACGGTAATCCAAGAGTTCATAGTCAAAAGACGCATACCCGCGCGAAATACTCTTCAGCCGGTCATAGAAATCGAAAATAATCTCGGCCAGAGGAAATTGATAATGCAGATTTGCCCGCGTGCTATCGAGATACACGGTATCCATGTGAATGCCGCGATGCTCGATTGCGAGTTGCATAATCGGTCCAATATACTCCTCGGGTGTAATGATTGACGCAGATATGAATGGTTCTTCCAAATGATCGGTCTCCCCTGCTCCGGGAAGATGCACCGGATTGTCTACCAGTTTCATGGTGCCATCGGTCAGAACCGCATGATACTCTACAGATGGAACAGTGCAAACCAGATTCAAATCATACTCGCGTTCAAGCCGCTCCTGAACGATTTCCAGGTGCAGAAGCCCGAGAAATCCAGCCCGAAACCCGAAGCCCAACGCCACGGATGTCTCGGGCTCGTAAAGTAAAGAGGAATCATTCAGTTGTAGCTTCCCGAGCGAATCCCGAAGCAATTCATAGTCGTTGGTGTCGGCCGGGTATATTCCCGCAAACACCATCGGTTTGACCTCGCGATATCCAGGAAGGGGCTCACTTGAGTAGTTTGCCGCGTCAAACACAGTATCGCCTACGCGCAATTCGCGGACATCCCGACAGCCAGTTACGATGTAGCCAACTTCTCCGGCATTCAATGAGTCTTTCTTGAATTGACTCATCCGAAGAATTCCAACTTCTGTCACTTCAAACACTTTTTCCGTCGCCGCAAAACGGATGCGAGTTCCGACTCGCACCGTTCCGTCGACCACACGAACATGGGCAATGGCGCCGCGGTAAGTCTCATACACTGAGTCGAAGATCAGGGCTCGAAGAGGTCCGCCAGGATTTCCTTTAGGCGCAGGAACCCTCTTTATTACGGCATCGAGTACCGTCTCCACACCGATTCCTGTCTTGGCACTGACCTTGAGCACGTCTTCCTCGTCACATCCCAGAAGATCGACAACCTGATGCAAGACTTCGTCTACACGCGCGATTGGGAGATCAATCTTGTTTAGAACTGGAATGATCTCCAGATCTGCGTCCATTGCCAGGTAGAGGTTCGAAAGCGTCTGAGCTTCAAGCCCCTGACTCGCATCTACGACCAGCAAAGCGCCCTCACATGCCTTCAGGCTTCGTGACACCTCATAGGTAAAGTCAACGTGACCGGGCGTGTCTATAAGATTCAGAGTATAATCAGTGCCATCGGTTGCGCGGTGAATCATCGTGATCGGATGCATCTTGATCGTGATACCGCGCTCTTTTTCCAAATCCATGGAATCAAGTACCTGCTTGGTCATTTGACGGGCATCGAGCGTGCGGGTCAGTTCAAGCAGGCGGTCAGCAAGGGTGGATTTCCCGTGGTCAATGTGCGCGATGATGCAGAAATTCCGTATGTTCTCTTGCATCACGCTCCAGTTGTCTGATCAGGTGGAGCCGTTGAAGCGGATTGAACTGGTCGCGATTCCGGTTCGAGTGGCATAACAATCCAACAGATGATATACAGGAGTAATCCGGTGCCAAAGAGGAACAACATCGCCAGCCAAATCAGCCTCACGATGGTCGGGTCAATGTTGAAATACGTTCCAAACCCCGCGCAGACACCAGCAATCTTTCGACCATCGCGAGCACGAATCAAGCGTCGAAGGGAAGACCCGGCCTGTGTCGATTGAGAATCTGACATGACAATCTCCTGTTCCTGATTAGGTGAATTAGAGGAAGACGATGAGTTTCCCTGGGTCCGCTGCCAAAAAATCAGCCCTATTCCCGCTATGACGAGAATCACCGGTCCGAGCCAGCGAATATCCCAAACGTCCCAAAAGGCCGGAAAGAACGGAGTCACAAGTGCAATGAGGCCCGCCGTTAGCAAGAACGCGCCGATGACGATGATTGATCGTCGTGATCCCAATGATTCACGGGGGGAGTAAGGCCTTACTTCGCCTTCCGGTTCAAGGGGGATTACGAACCAGCCTATGATGTAAACCAGCACTCCGCCCAGGCCGTTTGACAAGATCGTGAGTGCGACGTAAAGCACGCGGACGAGTACGGGGTCGAGGCCGAAATAGACGGCGATGCCGCCGCACACTCCCGCAAACACTCGCTCATTGCGAGAGCGTGTGAGTTGTCGAATGGCGCGATCCATAGTAGTATTCATGATTGTAGAGGAAGTATTTCCAAAATCTTCCACGTTAGTTTTCCGGCCGGAATGTCGATTTCGACTGTGTCTCCCACTTTGGCGCCGATCAACCCTTTGCCCACCGGACTCAAGTGATTGATCTTTCCTTCAGTTGGATTGGCTTCCGTTGGTGAGACAAGTGAGTACATCTTTTCAAGTTTTTTGCTCTCATCGAAGACGCGTACACTGGTAAACAAACGTACTTGATCCGTGTTCACATTCAACTCGTTTACCAGTACGGCGTTTTGCAAGATCATCTCAAGCTGAAAAATCTTGTAATCAATTCGAGAGAGATCCTCCTTCGCGGCATGATACTCGGCGTTTTCCGACAGATCACCATGGCCTCTTGCGACAGATAGTTGCGTCACCATCGCAGGACGTTTGACTGTCTTCCATTCGTCGAGCTCGCGGACTAAGTTCTGATAGCCCGTCTTCGTCATGAACTGCTTCTCCAAATCAATCGTCTCCGCTATTCACCAAACTTGAAATACTCTGTCAATCCGCGCACGATGGCCGCGGCTATTCGGCGAGAAAACTCCTCCGAAACCAGCAATTCTTCTTCTTCCGGATGCATCAAGTAGGCCGCCTCAAGTAGTATCGCCGGAAATTCCGTCGGCCGAACGACTGCAAGATTCGCATCAAACACGCCGTCATCGCGCAGACCCGTTGCGGCAAGCACATGTTTATGTACCGTCACCGCCGCACGCCTGGATGCAGAAGTGTAATAATAAGTGCCTGTGCCTCGCCTTTCGAATGGATTTGCTCCGTCGGGAAGCGCATTGGCATGGAGGCTGACAAACATATCTGCCCGAGCACTTTTTGCGATGTCGATTCGCTCGTACAGGCTTAGGTCAACGTCCTCAGTGCGAGTCATCACCACATGGGCGCCTGCGCCCTCAAGTAAGTCGGCGGCGACAAATGTCAGCTTCAGAGCGAAGTCTTTCTCACGCGTCCCGAGTGGTCCTAATGCGCCGCTGGCAGCTCCCCCATGACCAGCATCCAGCACAATCGTTTTTCCGCGCAATCTGCGGTCCTTTTTCGGATACGGGTCGTCAATATGAATGTTCAGGCTGTCACCAGCTGGAATAACGGAGTAACCGCGTTGGAGCTCACGCTCACACCGAATCTCCAACTCCAGTTCGCCTTCGAACTGTTGCCAAGTAACATCCCGCACTGTGCCGTCCCATAAATCGTACTGAATACGGTCGATAGCCGCAAGCGTGTGAAACAATCGAACCTGAAGCGTGCGTCCATCGGGGCTCAGACTGCTTGTCCAGACAGGAAGACCGCTTGTCCGGAACTGTAACAGTGTACCGCCTTCTGCAAGTCGAGTGACTCTTCCATCTGAGAGCACGATCGCTCGGCAAGCTGTGTCGGCGGTTATTTCAGCGAACCGTGACTCTATGACACCTCGGCGCCCCTCAGTCAATTCAATGTCGAAAAAACCACCCGTGTAAGCCAGGGCAACAAATGTCGTGCCCTGCTCTGGAAACAGCTCATAGCTTCCGCCTCTCATCGTACGAGTATGAGCATTCGGCTGACTAACTCGAATGACCCGGGGGTAATGAACCGTATCCAGAGGCACTGGTGCCGCTATGGGGGCTATTTTGCCCTTGAACTGGTAGGGAAATCTCAGTACAGCCAAGGTATCCCCCCTACTTGTTAGAGCCAAGACCCAGGAATTTGTTCCATCTTGCTGTTGAAGCGGAAGATAGGCGAGGAATGCCCCCAGTTTGGATAGTTCTACCTCGGTCCCATTTATGGTGAGGTTAGCATCCTGTGGGTCGACATTTCCGAACAAGAACGTCGAATCCACGCCGAGGTCATATCGAAAAGTATCCGCAACGGAAGCAGTCCTCGGATAAACCAAATGAATCTCAGCTGCTCTTGCTGAAGGCACAATGCTCAGGAACGCCACAAGTCCAACCAGAGCAGTCATTTCCCGCGGACAATCAATCGAATTCCAGTCAAGACCAAGTCCGGTTCAACTTTTCGGATAGTCCGACTCCGTGATTGCAGGAGCGGAGCGAATCCGCCCGTGGCGACAACAGTGGCTTCAGTACCAAGCGCGCGCCAAATTTTTTCAATAAGGCCGTCAATCATCTCGATAGCACCGTGCAGAATTCCTGACTGTATCGCTGTCTCGGTCGTAGATCCGATCACCGACTCAGGAAACTCGAGGTCCACGCTTGGCAGCAGAGAAGTAGAACGATGCAAAGCGTCCACAGCAGTTGCCACTCCGGGAGCAATCACCCCACCCAGATATGTGGATTCCGAATTCACAACGTCAAAAACAGTCGCGGTACCCAGGTCCACCACGATGACAGGCGAACCGTACTGAGATACTGCAGCTACGGCACCACACAGTCGGTCGGCTCCGACTGACGCGGCGGGTTGGTAGAGAATTTTGAGGTCACCACAATTGTTGTGACCGATGATTTGAGGCTGGAGATTGAACTTGGTGATGGAAAGCCGTGAATAGAGTCGCGTTGCTTCGGGAACTACAGATGCGATTCCGATTGAACGAATTCGTTCCCTCGCTACCCCAGACTCATCCAGACAGGCGGCCATTACCAGCCACAATTCATCGTCCGTACGGGATACCTTAGTTGTCAGCCTCCACGAATGAGCAAGTTTCGCCCCATCGAAAAGACCGATTGACGTGTGCGAATTTCCAACATCAATTGCAAGCAGGAAATCGTTCACTGCGCAATGTCACCGGTCAATAACTG
The DNA here is from genome assembly GCA_964631675.1 of uncultured Alphaproteobacteria bacterium. Classification (GTDB taxonomy): domain Bacteria; phylum Electryoneota; class RPQS01; order RPQS01; family RPQS01; genus CAZVXJ01. Next base: position 8,780 of record CAZVXJ010000024.1, on the reverse strand, counting down.
AAGTGTCTTGCCGTCTGAGGTCTTGATCATGAGTTCGCCTCGGGAACCAAGCCCGGCATATTCTCCGCATACCACACGGCCGCTATCCGTGCATTCAAGCCGTTCGCCAAACCGCGGACCATAGGTCTCCCATTCCGTTCGAATACGGTCGAAATCACCGTTAAGAAAATCATCATGGAGCAGCTCAAGCTGAAACAGGAAGTCTGCAAGCAGAATCTCGCGGACTACAGAGTCACCCGATTCAATCAGGATAGAAGTTGCTCCCGGTCTAAACGTGTCCGGAATGTCATCTTCAGTTAAATTCACATTGATGCCTATCCCTAGGACAGCTGTTGCCATATTTCCGGCAACAGCTGATTGGCCAAGAATCCCGCAGATCTTTTTGCCTCTTAAAAGCACGTCGTTCGGCCATTTCAGGCGAAAGACCAAGCCAATACTCGCAGATTCGGACAGTACTCTAGCGAGCGCGATTGCGGGGAGTAGATTCATGATGGCCGCGCTCGCCGCCTCAACGCGGTATCTGACCAAAACACTAAAGAGTAGTGATTTTCCAGGAACATCTAACCATTGACGGTCATATCGTCCTCGCCCCGCAGTCTGGTGGTCGGCAACAACCACCGTGCCGGTCATAGGAAACTCACGCTCATGGGCCAGTAGCCAGGCATTCGTGGAATCCGTTGTCTCCAGGAACACAAACTCACGACCGAATCTGCGAGTTTGTAAGTGACGTTGAAAAAGTTTGCTGTCCCAGCTCACTCTGTATCGCGGAATTCGCCCCAGGTGTCACGGAGAGTATTCGAAATTTCGCCAAGCGTCGCACGGCATTCAACCGCCCCGATGAGACTTGGCATCAGATTCGAATCGCCCAGAGCTGTCTCTCTCAAACTATGAAGGGCATTGCTGACTCTGGAATTGTCGCGCGTTTTTCGCAAAGCAGCAAGCCGTTGGCATTGCTTCACCTCAAGCAATGGATCGACTCTGGGTGTTGGCGGCGTTGGCTCAGCAGAATCGACAAATGCGTTGACTCCAATGATCAGCCGCTCTTGCGACTCGATTTCATGTTGATAACGATAGGCTTCTCTCTCGATGTCGTGCTGGAAGTAGTGTCGCTCAATAGCGGCAATCGCGCCGCCCATTTGATCAACTTCGTCAAGAATCGTCCAGACTCTGCGCTCAATTTCTGCAGTCAAATGCTCCACAAAATAACTTCCGCCCAAAGGATCCACAGTGTCGGCGATTCCAGATTCGTACGCTATGATCTGCTGTGTGCGCAGTGCGAGCCGGGCGGCTTCCTCAGACGGAAGCGAGAGTGCCTCGTCCATTGCATTGGTATGCAGACTTTGGGTTCCGCCCAAGACTGCAGCTATGGCCTGAATGGAAACCCGTACCGCGTTGTTCATCGGCTGCTGAGCAGTCAATGTGCATCCGGCGGTCTGCGTGTGAAATCGCAGCATCATCGAACGCTCGTCCACCGCATGAAACCGATCGCGCATGATTTTAGCCCATATCCGGCGGCTGGCACGAAACTTCGCCGCTTCTTCGAATAAATTATTATGGCAGCCCCAAAAGAAGGCCAGCCTCGGCGCAAACTCGTCTACAGCCATTCCCGAGTCAATGGCGGCCTGCACGTAGGCGATCGCATTGGCAAATGTGAACGCGATTTCTTGTACGGCATTGGATCCCGCCTCGCGGATGTGATAGCCGGAGATTGAAATCGAATTCCACTGTGGCAGGTACTTGCGGCAATAAGAGATTACATCCGTAACCAGGCGCATCGACGGTCGCGGAGGAAAAATATAAGTGCCGCGTGCGACGTATTCCTTCAGAATGTCATTCTGAACTGTACCCGAGAGGGATGTCAGTGCAATACCACGAGCCTTTGCTACGGCAATATACTGTGCCATCAGGATTGCAGCCGTAGCATTTATGGTCATAGAGATGCTAATCTTGTTCAGCGGAATATCCGCAAGCAGCACCAGCATGTCCTCGATGCTGCTGATCGCTACACCCACTCGTCCGACCTCTCCACGGGCCTCCGGCGCGTCGCTATCATAGCCAATCTGAGTCGGCAAGTCAAATGCCACAGATAAGCCCGATGTGCCTTGCTTGAGCAAATACTTGTACCGCGCGTTGGATTCCTCGGCAGTGCCAAATCCTGCGTACTGTCTCATCGTCCAGAGCTTGCCACGATACATGTTTGGCTGGACCCCACGAGTAAACGGAAACTGGCCGGGAAAACCAAGCACAGAGTCGTCTTCGAATGCCGTATCTCGCTCGTACAATGTCTTGACGCCAATATGGCTGTCTGTTTCAAAGAACGACTTTCGCTCAGGCGATTTTGCGGTCAACGTATTCACTGCATTGAGCCAGTCATTTCGGCGCTGGGCAGCAAGGGATTGCTCTGCTGTCATTCTCTCACTGCACTCAACACTATGATTCGAGAGTAACTAACAGGTCGCCCTTTTCGACGGGGCGCCCCTGAATTGCGGTAATCTCGCTAACCACTCCGTCTCTCGGAGCCCGAATCTCATTTTCCATTTTCATCGCTTCAAGAATCAGCAATGGCTCGCCTCGCTTGACTCCGTGCCCCACCTGCACACTAATCTTGACAACCAGTCCGGGCATCGAAGCATGCACTTCAGAGCGGCTGTGGGACGAACCGCTTGACGCGACCAAGGATCGCAGCAGCCTCTCACGCTCGGTTTCTACGTCGAACCTGAATTCACGACCGTCTGTGCACACAATTCGGTCACTGCCATCCTGATCAATCACTGCGTTTAGTCGCATTCCGTTTGCGACCAAAAGGGCGCCTCCATTCGACTCGAATGTTAACCTCTCCCACTCAATTTGATGGCCGTTGACAACAGCGCCGCCGTTTCGCCTTTCTACTTGGTATATTCTGCCCTGAATGGTAACGGAGACGATGTGGGACACGGCGCAATAACTGAATCTAATGGGATCTCATGGCGCCAGATCGCCCGGCGACTTTCCAATTGGACACAGCGGCCTTGGCGTTCTCAATCGAAGTTCCATCACTTTGGCCCGACTGATTGAATGAGCTGCGGGATCGAAGGGCCCATTCTGCGATCATCGCGGCAAGAAATAGCTCATTGTCCACTGAATTTGAGTTTTCAGCGGTGAAGCTGTCCAGAAATTCGCGGTCAGCAGAGTGCGTATGAAATTCCCCGCTCGCAAACTGCTTGGATTCGATAATGTGCCGGCAAAAGGAGATATTTGTTCGCACTCCAGCCACTTCATAGGACTTCAACGCGCGCGTCATACGCTGAATTGCCGCCTCGCGAGAGTCGGCGAATGCAATGAGTTTAGAAATCATCGGATCATAGTACCGGGACACTTCGCTTCCTTCCGCCATTCCGCTGTCTTCCCTAATGCCCGGCCCGGATGGCGGCCTCAGGCGTTTCAACAGTCCCGTTGAAGGCAGGAATCCATTGACAACGTCTTCTGCGTAGATCCTTACTTCTATGGCGTGGCCGCGAGGCTGAATCTCATCCTGAGTAAAAGGTAATCGCCCACCGTCGGCTATGTGAAGCTGGAGCCGAACCAGATCAATTCCCATCACCTCTTCTGTAACCGGATGCTCAACTTGAAGCCGCGTGTTCATCTCCAGGAAGTAGAAATTTCCGGTCGTATCCAATAAGCACTCAATCGTTCCGGCGTTGACATAGTCGCAAGCTTTTGCGGCTGCAACGGCCGTCTCTCCTATACGACTGCGTAACACTGCATTCACGGCAATCGATGGCGATTCTTCAATTATCTTCTGATGCCGGCGCTGCAAGGTGCACTCACGCTCGCCCAAATGGACACAATTGCCATGGGAATCCGCAAGGATCTGAATCTCAATGTGTCGAGGGGACTTGAGATATTTCTCGACATAGATAGAGCTGTCAGCAAAAGCGGATAGTGCTTCACGTTGTGCTCCCTCAAAACTCGCCTGCAAATCCTCGACGTGTTCAACTACACGCATCCCTTTCCCTCCCCCACCTGCGACGGCTTTCAGGAGAATTGGATAACCGTGTTTTTTCGCAAACTCTCGCGCATCCTCCCATTTTGAGATTGCACCAGTCGTACCAGGCACCACCGGAACTCCGGCACGTATCATGAGGTCTCGCGCCCCGGTTTTCGAACCCATGGCGGCGATAGCCTTTGCGGGTGGTCCAACCCATGTCAAACCCGACGCCACAACTCTTTCGGCAAAGTCTGCTTTTTCCGAGTGAAATCCGTAGCCCGGATGAATAGAATCTGCCCCACTGCTTATTGCTGCGTCGATAACTCTCTGCTGATTTAAATAGCTTTCCGTCGCAGGAGACGCGCCGATGTGCACCGCTTCGTCAACGGCAGAAACATGCTCCGCATTTCTGTCCGCATCCGAATAGACGCCAACCGTGCGAATCCCCATTTCCCTTGCTGTACGGGCTATTCGGACTGCAATCTCACCACGATTTGCAATTAGTAATTTCCGAATCAGGCCGCCTCCGTCACGCTGGGAGTGGAAAACTGTGCAAAATGCGGGTCAAGTGGAATGCGTACCGCACCGTGGTCCTTTCGTTCGTACAGCAGATAACCCTGCGCAAGACCAAACTGGAGCAAGTCCCGTGTCAGCTCGACATCTTTAATACAATACTCGGTAATTAAGTCGAGCCGGCCCTCTCTGAACCACTCCAGAGATTGCAAACCATCTGCCGTCTTGGTAGAGCCAAGCGTCGCTTTGCATAGTGAAGCCAGTTTCAGTCTTATTCTCAACGTCCGCTGGACCTCTTCGAGCAAATCGAGAGTCGGCCACTTCTGGACATCCTCAAAAGTATATCCGCGCAAAACTTCGTAGTCGAAACGGCGTAGGTTATAACCGACGATCAGATCAGCCGAACTCAAGTGTGAAATGAGGTCACCAACGTGAGCCTCATCGTAAGAAGATGTAACTCCTGTTTGACTATCCCACACACAGGCAACAGCAATTCTCATGAATCGTGCAGCATTCCAGCCCCCCACTTCCTCTGCAGAACGTTGGGTTTCCAGGTCAAAGACGACGACGCGTTTGTCCTGTGGAAGAGTTCGGGGTTGCCAGTCACCGGCTATTTCAGTGCTCGAAGAAATCGGCTCAGTCTTAGGGACCTTCGACTCGTGATCAAGCGCGTCCTTGCTTTCACCATACAGCAAGTGCTTCAAAGTCTGAATCGCCGACGTCTTGTCGAGAGGCTTGTTCCCTGAACCACACTTCGGCGACTGAATGCATGATGGGCATCCGTCTTCGCAGGCGCAAGATTGAATTAAGTCCAGCGTCCGGCTGAGCAGGTCGTCCATCACCATGTACACGTGATCCGCGATGCCTGCCCCACCCGGATATCCATCATAAAAGAAGATCGCGCCATTGGGAAGCTGCTTGTGCTTCACAAAGCTTATTCCGCCAATATCGTTCCTGTCACACAATGCTGACAATGGGATCAAAGAAATTGCAGCATGCTCCGTTGCGTGGATACCACCCATGAAGTGAAGTTCACTCGAAGCAAGCCATTCGCCCAGACCTGCAGGAAGCTCTATCCAAGCGCTGTTGGTGATGTAGCTTTGCGGCGGTAAGTCAAGCGGCTCGACTGTCAACAATTCCTGAGTGTAGAGCCGACGTCGCTCATAGCTATGATACGTTTCCGTAACTCGTACTTTGCCTCGGTGAATAACCGAAGAGCCAAGCTGTTTGTGTTCGCGGTCATCCAGTATCTCTGTTTGCTTATCACTCCGAATCATGGTATATGTCGGAGTCGAAACCTGTTTTACTCGAACCTGCCGTTTTTCGATGTCCAGGTCGTTGACAAAGTACTGCTCGCCGTTGTGCAAGTAGATGGCACCATGATGACATTCACGAAAAACCGATCCACCTGATATCTGACCGACCGGCTTGTTCGACTCGGAAGACACAATCTCGAATGCGCCGCCGATGTTTCTCAGTCCTACGGCGCTGTGCGGTCGGTGGCTACCGGGAAACCACTGCTCACCCGAAGCACTGCGGACCAAAAGTCCCTCACGCTCCAGCGCAGTCAACACTTCGATATGTTGACCGACATCGTAGAACGGATCGCGGCTCATCAGTGGAATCTCAGCCGCAGCTGCGGGAAGATGTGACCGCAGGATTTCTTCATTTGTTGTGTTTACGAGCGCAGACTCGAGCGAACGTCCGAGAAACTCCTCCGGGCGGGACGCAAGGTATTGATCGAGTGCATCGCTCCCGGCAACCAGTACAACAGCGCTCCGGGCGTCCCTCCTCCCCACTCGACCCGAACGTTGCCAGAACGACATCATACTTCCGGGATATCCAGCCAAAATGCAGACGTCCAATCCGCCGATATCGATGCCGAGTTCAAGTGCACTCGTTGAAATCACTCCCTGTAGATCGCCTGAGGAAAGACGCTGCTCGATAGCTCGTCGTTCTTCGCTCAGAAATCCCGCGCGGTAGGAACTCACCCGTGAGACCAAATCAGGACGCGTCTCAATGACCATGCGATGTATGATTTCCGTCTGCACACGCGCTTTCGAAAATACGATTGATTTGCAACCACTGTCTATCGCGTGCAAGAAGAGTTTTGAGGCGGCCGATGTGGTTGAACCGCTTGCTGACAAGATGGCAAGAGTTCTTGCGGTCTGCGGTGCACCGGACTGGCTGATCACAGAGAACTTATGCCCGGTCAGTGACTCCGCCAGCTCCACCGGATTGGCTATGGTGGCAGACAGGCATATGAACTGTGGACGTACGCCATAGAAGGCGAGCAGGCGTGATAGTCTTCTAAAGACGTGCAGAATATGAGAACCGAACACGCCGCGATAGACGTGAAGCTCATCAATAACGATGTACTTTAGTCGCCGCAAGAATTTTTCCCATCCGCCGTGATAAGCTAGCACCGCCTGATGCAGCATGTCGGGGTTGGTGATTAGCAGATTAGGCGGCTTCCTCTTGATGCGAACGCGCTGTGATGCTGGAGTATCACCATCGTAAATCTCAACCGTGAGGTCAAGTCCGGGACGAAGTGCCTCCTGCCACGCCTTCAATTTTCCCCTCTGGTCCTGCTCAAGTGCCTTCAAGGGATAGAGCAGCAGCGCGCAAGTGTCCGGCTCCCTTGCAATGCGGTTCAAGATTGGAAGGGTGAATGTGAGTGTCTTACCGCTCGCCGTTGGTGTCACCACAACCACATTCTCGCCGCGGTCCAAACTGTCCACTGCTTCGGCTTGATGCGCAAAAAGTCGATCAATCTTCAGCTGCTTCAGCGCCTGTGCGATGCGAGCATCGATTTCATTCACAGGCGTGCCGTAGCGAGGTCCTCGACCATCGAGATCTGTCTGATAGCAGAGACGGCGCCCCAGCTCGCCGTCATTCCTCACCCGCTCCATGAATTGATCAATCATCTGTATCAGAGTCGTCCTGCACGTAGATAGTGGGCATACGTTTCAGAGAGCATATCGCGGTTGCTGAACTGGCACGAAAACCCCAGCCTCGTACGAAGTTTGGCTGGTGAACATACCCACCCGGGAGACAATATCTCTCGTAGTTTTTGGCGACTGAGTAAGGCCGGCTTCCGTTCTATCGATGCCGCAAACTCCGCGATAAACGAAGCTGAGACCGCTGCAAACTTTGGGATTTTGAGTGCCCGCAATTTGTGTCCCATCACACTTGAAATGACTTGAGCTGCCTCGGTCCAATTCAGCGATTCGTCGTTAGCTGTAAAGAAAGTTTCGGCGAAATTAGACTCCATTGTGCCGCAAATCACAAGCAAATTTGCAAGATCTAGCACATAGATCATACTGTACCTCTGCGAACCATCACCGAACACCGGATAAATTCTCCAACGGTGCATAGCCCTGAAGAGCGGCAAGAATTGCTCATCCCGTGGCCCCATTACGGCGGGAGGCCGGATGATTACCCACTGAATTCGATTGCCTGCACTACGAACGGCTTCTTCGCCCGCAAGTTTCGATTTGCCGTAATCCGTGATCGGCACCGGGATGTCGCTCTCGGTCGCAGGATTTTCAGGTGTAGCCGGACCAGAAACTGCTAATGTCGAGCAGTGTACAAATTTCTGCACGCCTGCTACACAAGCTGCCTGTATGAGCGTTTCGGTCGCTACCGCATTCACGCGATAGTAATCTCCAACCGTTCTCGCCTTCGTCAGCCCGGCGCAATGTACTACACAGTGAATCTCGTCCAGTGCGGACTTAACCACCGCAGGTTGGGTAATGTCACCTGTGACGACCGTGGCACCAAGCTCCGCAAGCCACCCTGCTCGTCCCGGATCTCGAACAAGTATCGTAACTCTCCATCCGGCCCTGAGGTAGGCTTCCGCTGTGTGCCCCCCGACAAATCCCGTCGCACCCGTGATCAGAACACTTTTATTCAATGCTGGATAGCAGCATCAGTTCTTGCGGCAACCGCACGGGTCTGCCATTCGGTGAAACAAAACAATGGGTCGTCGATCCGGCTGCGATCAGCCCTTGATCACCTGCGTGGACTATCTGGTACTCAAATCGAATTCTAACTGGAGTCGGCACAAAGAGCGATGTCCTGACCACCAAGTCGTCGTCATACTGCGCGCCACGATAATAGCTGCACTGCGCATCGACGACTGGAAGTCGATTTCCTTTCTCCTCGAGTTCCCTATATGACTTCCAAAAACTGCGCATTAGCTCTGTCCGGCCGACTTCAAAATAGACGAGATACGTCGCATAGTAAACCCATCCCATCGCATCAGTTTCAGCATATCGAACACGAAGTTCGCATTCAT
>CAZVXJ010000023.1:0-18720 GCA_964631675.1 uncultured Alphaproteobacteria bacterium | reverse complement strand
AATTGTTTGAATCGACTTACAGAGAGTTCTAAAAACTTCGGCTCAATCTCAATGCCAATAAACCTTCGCCCGTAGTAATTAGCCGCCAATCCTGTGGTTGAACTTCCTGCAAATGGGTCGAGAATCAAGTCACCTTCGTTTGATCCAGCCAATACAAGTCTTTTCAAAAGCTCGATTGGCTTTTGAGTGGGATGCTTGCCGTACAGTTTCTCCCACCTCGCGGGTGTGGGTATAAGGAGTGCGGCAGGGAGATGTTCATTGGCATTTTCGTCAAAGTACCAGAGCGAACGCATCTGCTTGTTGGGTCTTTTCAACTGATCCTCGGGCCATTCGCCATTTTTCATCAGATTGTAATTATAAGTGTGCTTGCCTTTTGGATCTTTCCGTGCCCATATTACCGTTTCATGGCTCGCGGTAAAAAACCTACCACTCAGATTCGGCGATGCATTTGGCTTATACCAGCAAATATCGTTCAGTATTTTATAGCCTGCCTTTTGAAGTGCAAAACCGCTGGCGTAAATAGAGTGATAAGTTCCGCTGATCCATATCGTGCCGTTTGGCTTGAGGACACGACGGCAAGCGGATATCCACTGAAGATGAAATTCAAAATCTTCAACAGTACCTCTGCTTTCGTCCCACTTTCCTTTGTTCACGCTGGCACGTTTGCCGGCATGAACGGTGAACCCCCCATTTGATAAGTGATATGGTGGATCGGCGAAGACCATGTCAAAACTGTTTTCAGGGAACTTCGTTAAGACTTCGCGGCAATCGCCTTGATACAGAGCAAAGTCTCCGTCATGAAAATACGGTTTTTCTGGAAGCAAAATTCTACTGCGGACAGCCTTCGCTCTTTCGTCGGCAGGCTGAACAGTCTTGCTGGAGACCTTGGAAGTGGCTAACTTCTTGGCAAACGCTCGTCGGGCTTTTTGGCCGACAACGTGTATTCGGTCTAACTCAGACATATCTATCGGTTGCCTTTCATGAACTCATTTGAAAACAATGTAGAATCTGATCGGGGTTTGCAGCGCACGCAGTGCGGCACTACGGTTAGATTTTCGGTTTGGTTATGAAGAGCGCACAGCCGTGCGGCGCTACCCCCTTAGTCCCCTCACAAGTTGTGGGGAAAGAAACTACGTTCTCATCTGCGGGAATAAAATCACTTCGCGGATGGAAGTTTGATCGGTGAGCAGCATCGTCAGGCGGTCCACGCCGATGCCCATGCCGCCGGTGGGGGGCATGCCGTATTCGAGCGCGGCGAGGAAGTCCTCGTCCACGGGCTGCGTCTCTTCGTCGCCGGCGTCTTTCAGCGCGCGCTGAGCCTCGAAACGCTCGCGCTGATCAATCGGATCGTTGAGTTCGGAAAACGCATTGCCCAGTTCAAAGCCGAACACGAATGGCTGGAAGCGCTCCACGAGACGCGGGTCTTTGCGATGTTTCTTCGCGAGTGGTGAAAGACTGAGAGGGTAGTCATAGATCATCGTCGGCTCGACCAGCTTGGGCCGGACGTGCGCTTTCATTAGCTCATCCAAGATCTTTCCTTCGCCCAGACTCTGCGCGTCGTCTACATGGAATTGCTTGCCGATACTTCGCAGCTCGGCAAGCGGGATGCCGAGCAGTTCGCGGCCCGTGAGTTCATTCAGCAAGTCATAGAAACGCACACGGCGGAAAGGCTTGGCGAAATCAACGGTTTGACCATGGTAGGTGACCAGCAGCGACCCCCCCTGCCCCCCCGCTAAAGCGGAGGGGTGAAGACTGGTGCTATTGTGGGGAGAAACATTCTTGGCGATGTAGCGAAACATCTCTTCGGCGAGATTCATGATGTCCTCGAAATCGGCATAGGCCTGATAGAATTCGAGCATCGTGAACTCGGGATTGTGATAGCGATCCATGCCCTCGTTGCGGAAATCCTTGCAGATTTCGTAAACTTTTTCGTAGCCGCCGACAATCAGCCGCTTCAGATAGAGTTCATCGGCAATGCGCAGAAAGAAATTTCTATCCAGCGCGTTGTAGTGCGTGGTAAAGGGCCGCGCCAGTGCGCCGCCGTATAAGGGCTGCAGCGCGGGCGTTTCGACTTCGAGATAGCCACGCGCATCCAAAAAGCTGCGCATGGCGGAAACAATCTTTGCACGAGTGACAAAGATACTGCGTATCTCTGGATTTACGGCGAGATCGACGTACCTTTGACGGTAGCGGGCTTCCTTGTCGGAAAAGGCATCAAAGACTTCGCCGTCACGTTCTTTGACGGTGGGCAGCGGACGCAGACTTTTGGCAAGCAGTTCGAAACTCTGCGCACGCAAACTTGGTTCGTTGGTTTTGGTGCGAAAGGCCGTGCCGCGAAAGCCGACGATGTCGCCGAGATCTACCATGTGACGGAAAATATCGTAGGCCTCTTGTCCGACTTTATCCTTCTGCACATAGACCTGCATCTCGCCGGTCTCGTCACGCAGATGACAAAACGCGGCCTTGCCCATGATGCGCATGGTGTGAACTCTTCCCGCCACACTGCGTGTGATTTCGTTTTCCGGGTCTCCCGTTTCAATTTTCGTATCGAAATCCACGAGCAAGTCGGCGATGTGCGTGTCTTTTTCGAAGCGATAGGGAAACGGATTGACGCCGCGCGCACGGAGCGTGTCCACTTTTTCGCGGCGGATGCGGAGGAGGTCGGATTCTTGTGTGTGAGGTGGTTGATCAGACATATGAGGAAAAACTCAAAATCAAAAATTCAAAGTTTAAAAGGAAAATTCCGCCCACTGCGTGGGGTTTTGTTTGTCCCGTTGTGCTAACCCGCCTCGGCGAAGAAGAGAGGCGGCGGAAAAGCGGGACGGCACAGGGGCACGTCCCCTACGAAGAGCCCCCTTAATCCCCCCATAGGATGTGGGGGGAGAATTCAATGCGGAATATACGAAATTTGAACAAAAAAGTAAACCGCCACCAAGGGAATTGGCGGCGGTACTTAACTTCCCCCTTGGTCCCCCACATATTGGGGGAGAAAGTCACAAGCTATCCAACGGTAAAGAAGTAAGTCCATTTGAGGCGAACCGTTCTGCCGCCGGGCCGGTCATAGGCAAGAGGCTGGGTGGCACGCCCCGCCTCGTCGTAAACGACGTAGAACCAGCTGCCCGGCTGCCAATTCCAGGCATAGAGCAGATTGGTGAGAATTTCGTCATGGACTCCATAATAGTTATCATGAACCCATTGAACTGTTCCGCGAAAAGAACTATTCAGCCCGGGAGACCAGCGCATGGTCATACGCCAGATGCGGAACTCTGTCGGATCATAGTCATTGAAATCGCTGACATCCTTAACCCGTGTCCAGCTGAATGCGACGGTTGACTCCAGATTGCCGCGCGGTTTGAGCACGATGGAGGGTGTAAAGTCCAGTTCTTTTCCTTCGCGAATGGTGCCCCAACTCATCGCGTAGTGCAATTCAACCGGCTTGCGGCTGTCGGAATCAAACCATGCCCATTTCCAGTTGGATGGATGTATGCGCGGATTGAATCCGCCAAAATTGTCGCGGTACTCCGCGGCTTTAGTCTCATCAGATACATACTTGCGGCGAACTCCTTTGCCCGCATCTATGCCGCCTCCGACCCACCAGCCATTTCGAAGCTTGTTATAGGTGCCCCAAGAGACAAAACCTCGGTCGTACTTGCCATCAGTGAAGGTCTCGTGCAAGCCGTTCAAGTCAAAGCCGAAAGACTCAAAGAGGGTTCCTTTAGGATAGTACTCCCGGCCAAGCCACACGATGTTCTCAAAGCGATTGGAATAGCGCTGATATCCGAGGTCGCTGATGTTGAAATCTGTGCCCGAATAGGTTGACCCAACCTCCCACTTGATGAAACCGTTGTTTTGCCGGTGGCGCATATATGCGAGCAGCGGCTGCTTGTCCAGTCCGGTTCGATCCACTCCTGCGAAAGCGGCTTGTATCCAGTTGTCTTGTCCCCAGCGAAGGCGAGCGTCCTGCTCGAACGCGTATGCGTGAAAATTTCGCTCACTGAGGTAGGTAACCGTAGTACCAGCGTCATGCCGCTTGCCCACATTCCATTGCATGCGCCCCGCAGCGGCATCCTGCAGCGTTTCGTTCTCACTGCGGTTCTTCCCGCCGAGCAGACTGAGCCTTCCCGCCCGGAACTGCCCGTTCACGCGGCCGCCATAATCGGGGTCAGCGATTCTTCTTGTGTAGAGTAGCGTGATCGGGGCCGTGTCGAACAGTTCTTTGGCCTCGATAAAGAAGGGCCGCTTTTCCTGCAAGAACACAGGATAGTCGGAGAGATTGATCACCTCCTGATCGACATCCACTTGAGCAAAATCCGGCTGGTAGGCCGCATCAAGAGTGAGCGAGGCTGAGGGAACGGCTTTCACATACAGACCAAGATTCTCCCATTCATTGCCGGACTGCCATTTCCCGGGCTCACCTTGGGAGAGATTCTTTGCCGGTGCATCCCATCGGCCCACGACGTGAGGGAGGATTTCGAGGTGCGTAGCAGAGGCAATTCCTGAGAGGCCGGTCAAGGTCCCCATTTCACTGACGCGATAACCTCGCTGGCGATCCACCGGCTGCCAGAACGAGCCCTCTTGCCGGCGATGAATCACGCGGGCGAAATTCAATCCCCATCCGTCCTCGCGTTCTCCACCGTGACGAATGCTGGAAAACGGAATACGAATCTCAGCAGTCCAGCCGCTGTCATTGCGCGCCACGGCGGATTCCCAGATGGCATCCCACGCACTATCATAGTTATTTTCATTGGCAATCGTCCCTTCGGACTGCACTCCGGCCGCCGTTAGCGTGAACCAGTAACAGTTGCGGCGATCATGAAAGCTGTCGAGATAGATGTCAACGAAGTCCGATAGAGCGTCGTTATCGCGGCGCATGATTCGTCCGGAGATGCTGTCCGGAGCGGAATCCAGACACAGGAATCCGAAATAGAGCGCGTCCGGACTGTAGGAGCAGTATACCCTCGTTTCAAGCGAGGGTTTTGCGCCGCTTACCGGATTCCTTTGTGTGAAGCTGTCGGCGGCAGCGAAGGTGAACCAGCTCGGCTCGAGGATGCCGTCTATTTTCGGCGACGACGCGCGCGGGATGTTCAGAGTGCGCGCGATACAGTCTTCAAGATGCAAACCTGCCCATAGAATTACGAAGAGAAAGCCGTATCGAAGTTGCATGGGGACCCTTTATTGATTCAGTTCACTAATATACCAAAGCTATTGATAACAATCATGCGTATTCAGCAAAACCGCCGCCCGAGCGGAGAATCGGGCGGCGGCCAGTATGACACCCGGGCGCACGGCCCAGTGACAGTCGAGTCAGGTTAGGGGACTGTAAGAAAATAGGTCCACTTAAGCCGAAGGGTGCGGTTACCGGGTGAGTCATAGCTAATCGGCTCGGTACGTCGGTCATATTCATCATAAACAACATAAAACCAGCTTCCGGGATGCCAGTTCCAGGCAAGCAGGAGATTGGAGAGCAATACATCTGAGAGCGCAGGGTCCGGGTCCTCTACGAGCTGGAAAGTGGCACGCAGAGAGACATCCAGCGTGGGAGACCAGCGGGTAGTCCATTGCCAGACACGGAAGTCGGTGACGGCATAGTCATTGATGCTGCCGATGTCCCAAACCTGGACCCAGTCCAGATTCACGCCTGATTCGAGATTTGAGCGCGGCTTAACGAGTAAATCCACACCGGTGCTCCAGCGCTTACCTTCACGGAACGTGCCGCGCTCCCACCAGAGATCTACTTCCCACCAACGGCGGCTGTCCGACTCGAACCATAACTCCCAGCCGTTTCCCGGGTGGGTGCGCATGTCGAACAATCCAAAATTGTCCCGGAACTCGCCTGCATCACGATACAGTCTGCGATTGTATACTCCGGAACGAACGCTTCCGCCAAAATAGTTGTTGTTACGGGTTTGAAAAAACGGAGAGACCTCGACATCGCCCTGCGGAAAACTGCCATCGGGCAATGAGTTTTGGAAAGCAGGAATATCCCAGCCAATGCGTTGAATCGGGCCGGTTTTCGGATAGTGATTTCCGTAGAAATAGAACGCATGCTGCATCACATTCGAGTATGTGCCCCAGCCGAGATCATTGATGTTGTAGTCCGGACCGCGATAGAGGAAGCGGTAATCAGATTTGAAATATTGACTCCAGCCCATAAACAACTGAGCTTGCGCCTGAAACGGATCCTCGTGTGGACCTGTACGATCAACGATGGCACCGGACAACTTCAGAGCATTCTCACGACCAAAGCGAAAGCGCGCGTCGCCCTCGGCTGCGGCGGCGTGAAAGTCGTTCTCTTCTTCATTCAAGAAGCTGCCAGTGACGCCCAGTGTATGCAGTTTGCCAAGATTATACTCTATGCGAGACGCGGCCGCGTCTTGCAGGCGGTCGTCCGGTGTGCGGTTTTTTGCATAGAGCGTACTGCTGCGAAAACGTCCATGCTGAGCATTGAGCCTTCCGCCGTAGTCCGGGTCGGTAATGCGGCGGGTATAAAGCAGTTGGATCGGCGCGTTGTCGAACAGCTCTTTGGCTTCCAGAAAGAAGGGACGTTTTTCTTCAAGAAAAACCGGGTAATCTTCGAGGTTGATGAATTCGGCGTCCACATCCACCTGTGCAAAGTCGGGTTGGTAGGCGAGATCCATGGTGACAGAAGCACTCGGGACAATCTTGACCGTGGCGCCCAAGTTCTCAAACTCGTTTTCAGATCTCCAGTCGTTGCCCGGAGTCGCGTCCCACCTGCCGACTGCATGGGGAAGAATTTCGACGTGCCGGGACGAAGCGATGTCCTTCAGACCCATCAACAGCCCCATTTCGCCGACTCGATAGCCGCGGTTACGATCGACCGGCTGCCAGAAACTTGATTCCGTTCTGCGCTCGATGCGTCGGGCAAAGTTCAATCCCCAACCGTCATCTCGCGGCCCGCCGTGGCGAATGGTCTGAAATGGGACGCGAATTTCCGCTACCCATGAGCTGTCGGTTCTGCCGACCGCCGATTGCCAGACGGCATCCCAAGAGGCACTGAGGTTGGTTTCATTAAACATCGTCCCTTCGGCCTGCACGCCCGCTGCCGTTACTGTGAACCAGTAGCCGTTGCGGCGGTCGTGATATGTATCCAGATAGACGTCCAGGAAGTCGGATCTCGCATCATTATCTCTGCGCTGAATTCTGCCCATGATGCTGTCGGGAGCGGTGTCCAGACAGAGGAATCCGAAATAGAGCGCATCATCGTTATAGAGCACATAAACCCGCGTTGGGAGAGACGCGGGTTTTCCGTTTTCAGGTTCACGCTGTGTAAACTCGTCGGCTACTGCGCCGTCCAGCCATTCGGCTTCAAGAATACCGTCAATGACCGGGCTGTTTGTGCGCACGGCTTGGAGTATTCTGGGGGGAGGAATCTCATCCGCCGCCCAAACTGCCGCCGAAACGATGAGGAATGTGCTCAAAATGATGAGCAAGCGCATGAACATTCTCCGTTGTAGCACCTATACCCAGGTCCATGACGAGGCCGATATTCTCTCTGAGCGGGGAGTTTGGGATTTGTTGCGGGGAAAGGGAAGGCAAACCCAGATGGAGTAGATCTTGAGTTACAAGGAATCCGGATCTACGGCGGGGACTCCAGCGGGCGATACGCATCGCCTCACGGGCAAATGGACCTGAATTCGGGGGATAGGATGAACGAATCCATCGGTCGTATTTTGAGAGGGACGGGATCCTCGCGAAGAATGAGCTGCCACCAGCCGGAATGCTGCCACTCATTCAGTTTGAATCCGGCGCGGCGGAAGATGCCGACTTTCTCGAAACCAAGCGCTTCGTGAAAGCTCACACTGCCCGTGTTGCGGGCTTCGATGACAGCGACGGCGTTACAAAAGCCTTGCGCGCGGAGCAGATTTAGCAGCGTGAGATAGAGTTTCTTCCCAAGTCCTTTGCCGCGATAACCGCTCTTGACATGAATTGTGGTTTCGATGGTCCACTGATAGGCAGCCCGCGAGCGGAATAACGCACCGTAGGCGTAGCCAATGATCTCGCCATCATCTTCCAGTACCAGCCATGGAGCGATGTTCAAACCGTTCACGATGCGGGCGCGAAACTCTTCAAGCGAGGGAACGACGTGTTCAAACGAAGCGGCCGTGCTCTCCACAATTGGAGTGTAAATCGCGAGCATGCCTGCAGCATCTTCCGCGCGCGCAAGCCGGATCACACAAACACCCGCGGCACGCGGCCTGTGAGGTAGATCGGTAACTCATAAGGAATATATCCACCCGCGCGGCAAAGTTCCCAGAGTGAAATTTCCGCTTCGCCCTGTTTTCCCCAGATCACAACTTGTTCTCCGACCGGGTAGCGATCATTCCATAAGTTGACCATAAACTGATCCATGCATATCGCGCCGACAACTGGATAGCGCTTTCCTCCGATCAATACCGACGATTTTCCGGTGAGGCTGCGAGGAAAGCCGTCGCCGTAGCCGACAGGCACCGTAGCGATCCAGGAATCCTCGGGAGCATGCCAGAGATGACCGTAGCTAACCCCTTCGCCTTTGCGTATACGCTTCATGTATACAATTTGACTGACCAGTTCCATGGCGGGCTGCAAAGGACAGTTCACGCTTAAGTCCTCCGCAGCGTGCTGTCCAAACAGTCCAAGTCCGACACGGATCATGTTCCAGCGCGAATCAGGAAAGCGAATGGCCCCGGCGGAATTGGCAAGGTGCTTAAATTCAGGTGAGAGTCCGGCAAGTTCAGCTTCAGTTACGATCTCCTTGAAGCGATGAATCTGCGCGTTCGCAAAGCTTGTGTCATGCTCTTCGGCTGTGGCGAGATGCGAATAGATTCCGACCATCTCGGTATGTTCGCATTTTCGCGCGGCTTCGAATAGCTGCGCCGCCGTTCTCCAGTTTTGGCCAATTCGGTTCATGCCGGTGTCAATCTTCAGGTGCACTCGCGCACGCTTGCCTGAGTGTGCAGCCTCGGTTTCGATCATTTCCAGCTTGAACACCGAGCTGGCCGTGAGCTCAAGGTCATGTTCGAGGAAAAGCCCGACCTGAGAACCGACCATACCACCGAGGACCAGAATGGGTGTGCGGATACCGGCAAGCCGCAACGAGATCCCCTCCTCGACGAAACCCACGCCAAAATAATCGACTCCGAGTTCAGCGAACAGCTGTGCACAGGCAATCAGACCATGACCGTAGGCATCGGCTTTCACCACGGCCATGAGTTTTGAGTCCGGTGCAAGCTGGCGGAATGCACGGTAGTTCTGCTCGAGCGCGGAGGACGAGACTCGGGCATACGTCGGTCGGTATGGCCGCGACTCGTCCTGCTCGATGACTTCAGAAAGCGATATGGAGGATAGATAGGAGATGGGATGGACAAGTTTCGCCGTTGCGGTCTCCAGACAGGCAACTGGGCAATATGGAATCAGGAAGTTTGCCATTGCGGGTCTGGAGACCCACAACGGCAAGCAAAACCCGCTCGCAAGATGAACCCATCTTGTGTTCCCCCCAAACAAATTTTGGGGGGAAGAAAGAGGAGTGTGCGATTGCAAGTAGGGGCCGGCACTGAGACCGGCCCCTACGGAAGTTACGAAATACGATTACTTATTTCACGAGTAGCATCTTGGCCGATTTCATTCGGCCCTCACTCTCGAGGCGAACAAGGTAGATTCCACTTGTGAAGTCCATGGCATTCCAGCTCACCGTGTAACTTCCAGCGGTGCGAAGCTCGTTGTTCACGATCGTCGCCACATTTTGACCCAGCACATTATACACGCCGAGAGTCACCCGCGCGTCGCGCACAAGTTCAAACGGAATCTGGGCCATACTGTTGAATGGATTCGGATAGGGCTGGCCAAGTTTGAAACTCTCGAGTACAATGGCCGGACGGTTATCCGCTGCCACATCGGTGTTACCGGTGATGGCAAACTCGTCAATAAACCACTCGGTCGCGAAGACACCCTGATAGCGGAGCGCAATTTGAAGCGTGTGACCTGCCGTGTTGTTATCGAGCGGGACCGAAATCTGCTGCCAGGCCTCCTGAACCTGATCGTATTCTTCATACTGACTCCAATCCGGTCCGCCGTCGAATCTGTAGAGCAACGCGTGATATTCATACCAATCTTCCACAAAGCAGTTGCGCTGCCAGAATGTGAGTTCCATATCCGTCGCACCAGCGGGCAGGTTGATAACGGGCGAGATGAGCCAATCGTCCTGGTGCTGATCATTCAGATCCTCATCGTCGTGCCAGATTGCATTTGCTCCGGCTTGTGGAGCAGGATCACAGTCCGGATCGGGTGAGAGGTCGGCCAGCAAGTTCCAGCCCACCGCTTGCACACCGTTCTGGGTTTGCGTCCATCCTTGTGCCACCGCATCGAAATGCTCGGCGTAAATCACATTTCCGGGATTACTTCCGCAGGTGTAGCGCACGGCGGCATTGGCATCAATGCGTCCATGTCCGAAGACCACGTCCCAGCCCGGCGCACCAAGATCTACGGCCGTATTCTCAAGCGCCTCGCGCACACAGTTGGCGGGAATTCCCGCCGCTAAACAGAGTGCAGCGACGCCAGTCACATGCGGAGCAGCCATGGATGTCCCTTGTGAGAACCAGTACCAATCCTGCCCCTGAGCATTGCGCCCTGTCGAAAGCACGCCGTCCGGGTAGGTGTCGCCATTGGCGTCAACTTCGGTATTTCCTCCAGGAGCAGTCAGGTCCAGCGCCGTTCCGCGATTGGAATACGGTGCGCGCTGATCCGTGAAATCTGTTGCACCCACGGCAATACAAACATCGTACGCGGCCGGATAGGAAACGTAGTCCGCATTGTCGTTTGCCGAGGAAACGCTCATGATCACACCGGCAGCGGCCGCCTGCTGAACTGCCGTTGACAGTGGCGGACCGGGATCCTGCGGCGGCTGATTGTTTTGCACACCAAATCCGAGCGAGAGGTTTAGTACGTCGCAATTATTTTGTGCGGCCCATGATATGCCGTCGGCGATCCATTCTGCAGAGCCGCTGCCTTGATCATCCAAAACACGAATGGGCATGAACCGGCAATTGGCAGCGATCCCCGCCACACCCAGTGAATTGTTCGTTGCTGCGATGATGGTACCGCCGGTGTGCATGCCATGTGAATCCGCAAGGTTTGGCGCGGAAGGATCAGCATCGTTTTCCACAAAATCTCGCGGGCTAACGACCTGTACTCCCACCCAATCTTCGTGATTGAACTGCCAACCCTGATCGGCGTCGCCCACAATGACATCAGCCGACCCGCGCGTCACGTCCCACGCCTGCGGAAGATTGATAATCGGATAGTGCCACTGGAACTCATAATAGGTATCGTTCGGCGTGAACTGCGCCTTGGCGATGTAGTTGAAATTCGCCCACTCTACTCCAGCCTGGTTGCGGAAGTAGAGAACGGCCTCACCGACGTCGGTCCCCTCAGGAAATTCAATTCGGTAGAAATCGAGCAGCTCTGAACGATAGGCAGGCTTGCCGCCGATTCGCGAGGCGATCTCGTATGCCTTGGCGCCTGACAACTCGTGCTCAAACTTGACCAAGACCTGATTCGGTCTGAATTCATAGTACGGCTCTCCCTGTCGGAGACTCCGTTGCGGTTTGGCAGCATTCGCGGTAATGGCGAAGGCAAAGCAAAGAATAATTGCAATAAATCTGGCCATGAACTCCTCCCTGAGTGTGCGGCTACTTATTCTCCGGATTAGTGTCCGGAACTATTTATAGGTCATCTTCTTCTTTACCGGCCAGTCCGCGACTTCTCGCGAACTTCCCCTGCGCCCCGTGCAACAGGTATGCCCGAACAAATTCGTCCAGTTCACCATCCATCACCTTATCAATGGAGGATGTCTCCACTCCGGTGCGGTGATCCTTGACCATTTGGTATGGCTGGAACACGTAGGAGCGGATCTGATGTCCCCAGGCGATATCAGCTTTGCTGCTCTCGATCTTCTCATTCTTTGCGCGCTGCTCATCCAGATAACGTTGATACAGTCGCGCCTTCAGTACTTTCATGGCGCTGTCGCGATTGCGGTGCTGCGAGCGTTCGGTCTGACAAGTGACAACGATTCCCGAGGGAAGGTGCGTGATGCGAATCGCGCTCTCCGTGCGGTTGACGTGCTGACCGCCCGCCCCCGATGCGCGATAAGTGTCAATCTTCAGGTCGTCGGGTTTAATTTCGATTTCCGGTACGTCGTCCACTTCGGGATAGACGAACACGCTGACGAATGACGTGTGCCTGCGCGCGTTGGAATCGAATGGCGAGATGCGCACGAGGCGATGCACTCCGGTTTCGGCTTTGCAGAAACCGTAGGCATATTCGCCGTTCACTTCAATCACCGCGCTTTCGATGCCCGCGTGTTCGGCGGGTTCGTAGTCCAAGAGTTCGGCTTTCCAGCCGCGCTTCTCAAACCAGCGCAAATACATGCGGTAGAGCATCCCCGCCCAGTCGCATGATTCCGTGCCGCCCGAACCGGGATGAATGTGCACGATGGCCGAGCGCGTGTCGTCGCGATCCTTCAGCATCGCGCGCATCTCCAGATCATCGTAAAGAGCGACGAAGTTCCGGAATTCCCTTTCGAGGTCGGATGCCGGAAAGTCCGCCGGACTGGTCACCGCGAGTTCGGCGAGTGCTTCAAGATCACCCACAGCGGACTCGACAGACTTCCACGCCGCGATCCAGGAGCGTTCCTCCGAGACTTGCTTCAGCACTTTTTGCGCCTGTTGCTGGTCGTCCCAAAAGCCGCCGCCGGTGGAAAGCTCTTCGAGTTTTTTCAGCCGACTTTCGCGCGTCGCAACGTCAAAGAGACCTCCGCAGGTCTTCGAGCTTCGGTTTGTATTCCGTTAATTCGTACTGGAGTTCGTCTGGGGTCATTGGGAAAGTAGTCGGAAAGTTGAGTGTTAAATGTGAACGTCAACGTCTGCTTGTGTATCAATAGCCGGCATTTCGGCCCGCTAATACATCTTCTCCACTTTCGCACCGGGGAAGTAGTGCGAAAAGATTTGTTCGGCGGTTTTGCCGTCTGCAGCCATGCGGCCCGAGCCGCACTGGCAGAGGCCGACCCCGTGCCCCCAGCCCGCGCCCGTGAACACAACCTCCACCGGCATACCGAGACTGTCGTGCACAATGTCCACGAGGAAACAGGAGCTCTCCAGCGCCGTGTCGGAGAGCGCGCGGCGGATTTTCAGTTCACGCTTGAGGTGCAGATTTCTGCGCGAACCCAGAATTTCGATTTCCATCAAACGGCCGGAATGGCCGCGGTGAAGCGGAACGATGTCGTAAAGTGTCCCGATGTCGACGTTGGTCTTCTCTTTCAGAATCCGTTCGAGCTCCTGCCGCGAGTAGGAGACTTCCCAGCGGAATCGGCGTCGCGAATAGTCCGCCGAAACAGGCAAGTCGTAGCCGTTCAAGTTACAGCAAACGTCCGGCTGCGATTGAATCCACTTGCGCACGCCGGCTTCAGTCGTGAGATCCGGTATGTCCAGATTGCTGTCATAGGTACACGGCACACCCCGCGTGTCGCACATGGAGGGGGTCATCCAGGTCAGCGATGCGTCTTCCGTGTGGCCGCCGCATACGGCGCTGTAATGCGCATCCACAAGCTTCCCGTTCATCGTGAGTACCATGCCCTGCGTCGCATCCACGGCGGCACTGGTGCGTTCGTCCTCGTGGGTCAAGCCGCTGTAGACTTGGCAATGAACGTGGGCACACAGCTCAAACGGATCGTTCAGGTGCTTCAGCGTTTTCTGTGCCATCACAACGGAACGCGACACGATGGCCTGTGCGCGGAGTGCCTCGGCGGGAAATCCCGCCGGCATTTCAGCGGGCACGACGCCGCGCAGGTATACGTCCATCGGAATTTCATTGAGGGCAGCCAAACGACCGGTTTGTCCGATATAGACTTCAATGTTTCCTGCATAGATCCGGTTTTCGGTCTTTTCAAACTTGAATCCGGTTACCGTGAGCACACCGAATAGAGTCACATGCGCGTCGTTCGAAAGCGGGACAAGCCTGAAGCCGTCATCGGCCGTGAGCGGTTCCTTTAGATCAGCATCAAAGAACTCAACCTGGCCGCGGGCGCGGCGGAATTCCTCACGGACAACGCGTGGTGCATAATCGTCGGACAGAGATTCGGCAAATTCTTTGGCATCCCGTTCAGATTTGAAATTGCCCACCTGCACGCGGTGCAGCGTATTGTCTCCGGCAACCTGATCGCGCACTTCGATGGCCCCGCCGATTTGACGAACGACGGCAGGTGTACCATGCTGTTCGAAGGACTCTGCGAGTGCCATGGCTTCATCGTGCGTACGGAAATTCGCGACTAGCACACTGAACAGAAATTGCGCGGGGATGGCCTCATCGACACGCGCGCGCCAGCGAACGCTGGAGTCAATCGTGTCTTTCAGAACTTCCCCCGCGAGGGATTCCACGCGGTAGGGACCGCGCATTTGAAGTGTGAGCTTCTCGTAGTCTTCGAGCAGCCCAACGCGAACGGTGAGAGGATTTGAGCGGTAGGTCAGAGGCATAGCGGTCAAGTTGCTGTCCGCCCATAGCGGCGGTACGGAATCATCGTCATCGGCGGGACAAACGCCAGTCGCCCACACGATGCAACACAAAGCCCACAGCAGTGGGCGACTAATCACCGGTCGAAATCAGAATCGTTTCGGAAAGACAGAGTTCATGCGCAGTGCCGGCAAATTCACGCGCTTCAGAAACGGGCAGGAGAACTGAAAGACGGCTTTCCGACAAGTTTAGAGCAGCCACCTCGTCGATGAATGGATTGAGCTTCTCCATGACTCGCTGAGCCAAGTCACTCGCTCCACCGACGCCGGGTCCGATCAGTGTCACTAAAGACAGAGGGTCTGCCGCGGGAAACAGGTTAGACAGCGGCGGCAGGGCAAATGCGTCTTCAGGTTTAATCACGAGCAGTGCGCGGCCTCCCGATTGAGAGCACAAGAGCGGCGCGCGGCCGCACACGCGCAGCGATTCGATTGCACTCAACGTGTCCTGTGTTGAGTCGTACAGCCTGAAATCTACGCGCTCGGTTAAGACGACGGCAGTCAGCGTTCGACGGCCAAGCGGCCGATCCGTGAGAATGGTCCCAGCCACACCCGTTCTCGAGTTTCCGACAGCAAGCTTCATGCGGTGTTCTGCAGCCATTTCCACGGCG
Source organism: uncultured Alphaproteobacteria bacterium (assembly GCA_964631675.1). Lineage (GTDB taxonomy): Bacteria > Electryoneota > RPQS01 > RPQS01 > RPQS01 > CAZVXJ01. The sequence goes on along the minus strand of CAZVXJ010000023.1, from coordinate 3,554 downwards.
GGCACCTGCAATATCTTCGCGCCGCAGCCCATCATCTCCAGTGCTTCTTCAAAGCTCAATCGTTCAATGACTTTCGCTGTGGGAATCAGTTTCGGATCGGCGGATTGCACGCCATCGACGTCTTTCATGAATTCCACGCGCTCGGCGCCCAGAGCGATGCCCAGCCCCACTGCGGTGGCGTCCGTGCCGCCTCTACCCAACGTAGAAATATTCTTGTCCGTCGTGATCCCTTGATAGCCTGCTACAATTGGAATTCGTCCCTGATCGAGAATTTCCCGCACGCGTTGCGCGCGAATTTCCACAATCTGCGCAGCGGTGTGCACGGTGTCGGTGATGATGCCCGCTTGTGCTCCTGTCAACGACACGGCAAGCTCTTTTTCCATTGCATTCAGTGCGAGCGCCAGCATAGCGATTGAAATTCTTTCGCCGACGGAGAGCAGCACGTCCAGCTCCCGCCCTGCCGGTGCTGGATTCACGCTCTTGGCCATGCCGATGTAGCGGTCGGTTGTGTCGGCCATTGCGGAGACCACAATCACGAGCTGCGTCCCGCTCTTGTGCCGCGCATGAATCAGCCGCGCAACTTGCTTGACATCATCAGCTGCCGCGAGTGATTTGCCTCCGTATTTTTGGATGATAAGAGACATCAGACGGTCATGGCCAATTGAAGAGGAGTGCTCTGGCTTGGCTGCGAACTCTCCCACGGCAAACTCGGAACGGGCATACCTTTTAACAGATGGCGCATATAGTAAATCGGCAATGCGGCCCAGTGTGAGAGTTCAAGCAGGGCATCATAGGCACCATAGGCCATGTTCTTCGCGGAGAAGAGAATACAATTCAGCGAACAATGAAGATTCAGCGGGAGGTGTGCGTTTGCCAGTCCCACGCTTGTCAGGTGGGCCATGTCTTCCGGCATGACGGCAAAGGCGGTATAGGTGACCGCGCTCGTTGTCTTGAATACATCGGTGGCAACGGCCCAGAATCCGTCTTCGGTTTCGTTTGGAATAGACGGCAATCCGACTCCGCCTGCCCCCCCGAGTTCGTTTGCGGCGGAAAGTTGCGGCTCTGTACCAAAAGCCGTAGTTGAGAGCAACAGAGTGATTACCAGCAGTGCGAGTTTCATGATTTGCTCCGTGGGTTGCTATTTCAGCAGCAATATCTTTTGCGTCAAAGTTTCGCGCGGAGTCTGAAGCCGAACAAAGTAGACTCCGGAAGGAACACCCGCTGCATTCCACTGCACCGAGTGCGAACCAGCATACGCACCCTCGGCCAGCATGGCGACTTCTTGACCGGTCAGATTGAGTGCAGTCAGCTTGATATCAGTCATCTCGGGCAAGGCAAAGCGCAGGGTTGTGCTCGCATTAAACGGATTTGGAAAAGCCGGGGCGAGGGCAAGTGCCTCGGGCAACAGGTGCGCATTATCCTGCGCATCCGTTGCAATTCCTGTTCCCAGCAATCTAACCGGATGCGGCCCGGTCACTGCATAGCTTTCGACGAACAGCGTGTCAATGTGCGGTCCGACGGTCGTCGGTGCAAAAATGATATCGACGGCAACGCTGTCAGACGGCTCAAGAACGACCGGAAACTGACCCGCAAACGAGAATTCGGGAGGCGTGATTATTCCCGTCACCGTCAGATCCACAGCGCCTGTATTGATAATGTTCAGTGTACGCGTTGCGCTGTCGCCGATGTGCACACCGCTGAAATTCAGGCTTGCGCGGTCCGTGCCGATGTGTGGTAGATAGGCATATTTCAGCAGCCAGAATTGCCGCCCGTCGCCGCCGTAGGATCGCGTCGTTCCGGCAATCGCGAACTCATGATCGTTGACGGCCACGATGTCTGCGCCTTCGTCATTCTGTGCAGCGCCGATGAAACGCTGCTGTCAGTCTCCGCCTGTCGCATTACACCAGCCCAAAAGCAGATTAAAATTTCCGTCGGCCGCATCTTCGTGCGTGCCGACAATCAGAAATCCGCCGTTCGCGGTTTCGATCACACCGCCGAAATCATCGAAATACGCGCCGCCGAACGTTTGTGACCAGAGGCTGTCACCCTGCGCATTGATTTTCAGAAGCCAAATGTCTTGATCGCCCGCGCCGAAAGACAGCGTTGTTCCGCCGAGTAGATAGCCGCCGTCAGAAGTTTCGATGATCTTCAAACAGCGGTCGCGGGAGGGACCGCCATAGCGACGTGACCACCATTCTGTGTGATCAATATGGTGATAGACAAGCAATGCATCATCTCCACCTGCGGGTCCATTGGCAACGAAACCTGCAGCGTACTCCGAACCATTCCACCGAACAGTCAGATCGTGAAATCGTTGGTCGCTATTCCATGTAGTAGATGAACTCCAGTTAGATTGTCCCTCATCTGTCAGCCCGAACAATCCGGCCCTGCGCAGACTGCCAAGTGTAACATCCCATGTACCAACGTATCCACCGGAAGGATGAGAACTTATGCCAAAACAGAATTCATCATGATCAAGATCTACGGGGAATTGCGGATACTCCCAAACGACGTTGCCGTCAACGCTCGCCTTGATTACATCGACATGATAGAAGCCGTCAAACAACTGAAGTGAGTACCCGGCTAACACGAACTCACCCGCCGTTGTGACAAGAAAATCCGTTAACACATCGATTGAATCCGCGCCATATGTCCGCGCCCACAAGCTATCCCCGTTCGCGGCAAATCGCATGAGAAAGAAATCGGAAAAGTCCCCTCCGTGTTCATCATTTCCGGCGATGGCAATTCCACCGTCGGGTGTTGCCGCAATTCTAACTGCACGCTGATGCCACTCTCCGCCGTAAGCGCGGCTCCAGACCGAGTCCGGAAGCTGTGCGAAAGAAACTGCGCAGTCAAGAGTCGCGATGGCGAGGAGAAGCCGAACTCTCATGTCCCGAGTACGTCGCCCATTTGATAAAACCCCGCCGATTTCCCTGCAATCCACAATGCCGCTCTGATCGCACCAGCCGCAAACACGCTTCGCGTGTCTGCCCGATGAATGATTTCAAGTCTTTCTCCCGGTCCGCCGAAAATCAGCCGGTGCTCTCCAATCACATCACCGAGTCGCAGCGAAGCAATATCGGTATCGGACCCCACGGCTTCATGAATCGCATCGGCTATTCTCAGTGCCGTACCAGAGGGCGCATCCTTTTTTGCGGTGTGATGAATCTCGGTGATGTAGCGCTTATGTTCGGGCAAAGATTTCGCAGCGCTGGCGGCCAGCGCAAACATCACATTCATGGCTGGTGCCATGTTTGCCGAATACAATACGGGAATGTCCCGCGCGGCGCGCTCGAATGCCGGTGTCGGGTCGGTCTGAAAGCCTGTGACCCCGCTGACATAGGGCACACCCGCCTTCATAGCCAGTCCGAGATTGTGCGACAACGCCGCTGCGGACGAAAAATCCAACACGACACTCACACCTGTGGGTAGTTCCTTGGGCGAAGCTTCGATGAGAACGGCATCTATCGTCTCTCCTGTGTGTGAAAGATCATAGGCGTGCGAAATTTTCGCCCGTTTGTCCAGCAAGGCACCTTTCAGGATTTCCCGCCCCA